>CABTAA010000109.1 GCA_902482615.1 uncultured Collinsella sp. | reverse complement strand
CTGCTGATGCTTGTTGCCCAAGCGGCACAGGCCGTCGAGCGCTATACCGGGCAGGTCACCCCGCGCGAGCGCATCCTGGACGTAACGGAGCGCTTGTCACACCGCGAACAGAACATCGCGCTCATCGGCATGCCGGGCTCGGGCAAGACCCGCGTGGGCGAGCAGATCGCCCAGCTCACGGACCGCAAGCACATCGACTTGGACCGCGCGCTCGAGGAGCGCCTGGGCATGCCCTGTGCCGACTATATCGTCGAGCGCGGCGAGGCGGCCTTCCGCGAGCAGGAAACGGCGGCGCTGTCCGACATCTCCAAGCGCAGCGGCCTGGTGCTTTCCACCGGCGGTGGCGTGGTCACGCGAGACGAGAACTATCCGCTGCTGCACCAGAACAGCAAAATTGTGATGCTCAACCGCAAGCTCGAAGAGCTCGCCCACAAGGGCCGCCCCATCACCGCACGCGACGGCATCGATAAGCTCGCGGAACAACGTATGCCACGCTACCGCGCCTGGGCCGACCACATCATCGACTCACGCGACTGCGCCGCCAATACCGCCCAAGCCCTCCTCGACACCCTCCCACCCGCTCTCTAAAAAAACCACCACAAAGGGGACAGGCACCTTTGTGGTGGTTTCTCGACTGCAAAGGAAGCAACCATGAAAGCACTCGTCATCAACGGCCCCAACCTCAACATGCTCGGCATTCGCGAGCCGGGCATCTATGGCAGCGACAACTACGACCGCTTAGTGCAGATCTGCCAGGAAGCGGGCGCTGCACAGGGCTTCGACGAGGTCGAGGTCTTCCAGTCTAACCACGAGGGCAGCATCGTCGACAAGATCCAAGAGGCCTACGGCAAGGTCGACGGCATCGTCATCAACCCGGCCGCCTACACGCACACAAGCGTGGCCATCCTGGACGCGCTCAAAGCCGTCGCCATCCCGGCTGTGGAGGTCCACATTAGCGCCGTCGAGACCCGCGAAGACTTCCGCCAGGTGAGCTACGCCCGCCTGGCCTGCTTCGCCACCATCACCGGCGAGGGCCTGCAGGGCTACGCACACGCGATGGAGCTGCTGAGGGAACGTCTCGAAAAGTAGCCTCGCGAGCAAATCCATCAACGCGATTCACACGCTAATAATGCCAGTGCCGCCAGCAGCAACCTCGCTACTGGCGGCACTTTATTACTGGCATATAATCATTGCAGTCACACAACGTCTGGAGACGCGCATGTTAAGCATCCATCTGGGGGATTACCCCGGTTCCATCTACGATACCGAAACCTATTTTAGGAACTCATACTTGGACTCATGGTTCGAAGACCCTATGGCCGCACAGATTATTAAAAGCGTGGACGGATCAGAGCTCATCGGTCCCCACAACATCGTAAGCAAACAGCTGGGCTCGATCACCCCACTCGAACTGTCCGGCGGCGTTAAGACGCTGCTGCTGGTGCGCAATCTCCCAAATATGGTGTTCAACGCATCCACCTGCGGAGACAACTGTGCCCGCTGGCTACTCAAGATCGGCAAAGAGCAGGATGTGATGGTGACCTTATTCCACATCATGAAATTCCCCTGGAAGAGCTTTGAAATCCGCATTGAAAACGATGGCCGCATCGTCAGAAACATGCAGGAGTTTGTCGGCGCCACGAATGACTTTTTGGATGTTGATGAGTAATGAAGGGAACGCATACCGTTGTCGTAGAGCGTGCAAAGGTCAAATACACACTCACGTTTAAGCGCAATATTTCCTTTATACGCGGCAACAGCGGCACGGGTAAAACGACGCTCATCTCGATGATTCGCGACTACAACGACCGAGGACCGGAAAGCGGCGTTGCACTCAGTTGCGACGTGCCTTGCGAAACGCTTTCCGGCAGACGCTGGGAGCGCGAGCTATCGATCATCGAAGATTCAATCGTCTTTCTAGATGAGGGTAACGAGTTTATCTACTCAAAGGACTTCGCCAAAGCCGTCAACGGCTCGTCCAACTATTTTGTTCTGATATCTCGTCGCGATGCCAACGAGCTCCCCTACAGCGTTGATGAGATCCTGAAGCTAGTCAACACGACAAGTAAAACAATCAATGGCCGCAAGAGCGACAGGCGCTTCTACTCGGTGACCAAGCCGCTATATGACCACACGGCAAGTATGCTGTATCAGGATCTAAATGTTGGATTCGAGGTACCCGACGCCGTAGTTGTCGAGGATAGCAAATCTGGCTATCAATTCTACGACGCTCTTTGCAACCGACTCGGGATCCCCTGCTATACCGCCACCGGCGTTGCGAATCTAAAACGTACGATTCACGAATGTCCCGAGCAAAACATCCTTGCTATTGGAGACGGAGCAGCATTTGGTCCCTACATCGAAAAGGTGCTCGGACAGCGCGTTTACAAGAACGTACGCTTGTTCCTCCCCGAATCATTCGAGTGGACACTCCTGCAATCTGGCCTCATTCCCAGTAACGATATCTTAAAAATCCTCGAGGATCCCTCAAGCTATATCGAAAGCCGCGACTACCTGAGCTGGGAGCGGTTCTTCACCGATGTGTTGATCAAATACTCGGCAGACACTCGCTACGCCTACAGAAAGGCAAAGCTCAATGAGCAGTACCTGAGGCCGCAGGCGATGAATGCAGTTGCAAACGTCTTGCCCGAGTGCCTGAAGGCAGACTAGATACAGCGGGGAGGGCCAAGTTGGTCCTCCCCGCTTTTGTTAGGCCTTCTTGATCACGTACGCCAATCCAATATCGCAGGCACAGCGTACGATTGACGCGAAGAACCACGATGCTGGCAGCGTCATAAGCAGAGGCTTGCTCACGCTCGGCTCCAGCCCCCTTTGGCGCGCCGTATAACCAATCCACATCAGCAGCACAATAGCAGCTCACGCCACGGCTTCGGCCTAAACGTATACCCGGCAAGAACAAAGAACACCGGCATGTGAAAAAGCCCAGACCACCAAGCGGTCCGGGCTTAATAAACGATGGTGCTCCATGGCGGATTCGAACCGTCGACCTTGGGATTAGAAGTCCCCTGCTCTATCCAACTGAGCTAATGGAGCAAATAACCGCACGCCCAAGCAAGCACAAGCCTGTCAGGCGCAAGTAATTATAACCTAGTTGAACTGCTCGCGGTACGCCTTGCAGACCTCATCGACCGGGCCGTCCATGCGAAGGTCACCCTTCTCAATCCAAACGGCACGCTGGCAGATGCGCTCAACCTGCTCCATAGAGTGCGAAACGAACAGAACCGTCACGTCGCCGCTCTGGATAAAGTGCTGAATACGCGCCTCACACTTTTGCTGGAAGAACACATCACCGACGGACAGCGTCTCGTCAACGATCAGAATATCGGGCTCGGTAATCGTCGCGATTGCAAAGGCGATACGCGCCACCATGCCCGAAGAGAAGTTCTTAAGCGGCATATCGACAAAGTTCTGCAGCTCAGCGAACTCGATAATGCCGTCAAAGTTGGCGTCGATGAACTCCTTGGTATAGCCGAGCAGGGCGCCGTTCAGATAGATGTTCTCGCGGGCGGTCAGCTCGGGGTCAAAGCCGGCGCCAAGCTCAATCAGCGGCGCGATGTTACCGTGCACCTTAACGCTGCCCTCGCTTGGCTCAAGCACGCCAGCGATAATCTTGAGCATCGTAGACTTGCCGGACCCATTGGTGCCGACCAGACCCACGACCTCGCCACGATGAATATCAAACGAGATATGCTTGAGCGCCCTAAACTCCTCAAAGAACAGCTCGTGCTTGGCAAGCTTGATGAAGTACTCCTTGAGGTTGGTCAGCGACTCGGACGCCATGTTAAAGATCATGGTGACGTCGTCGACCTCGACAGCCAGAGGCTGCTCGCTGTAATCAACAACAGATTCAGTCATCACAGCACTCCTTAGATGTAGAGGATGAACTTGCGCTCGGACTTATGGAACACGGTATAGCCAATAACAAGCGCAAGAACCGCCCAAGCAACGCACATACCAAACGTCATAAGCGAGGGCGTAGTCTGGAACAGGAAGATATCGCGCATAAACTGCAGATAATTATACATGGGGTTCGCATAGACCAGAATGCGCACGAGATGCGGCATTTGCGCAACGAAGTCGGTCGTCCAGAAAATAGGCGTAATGTAAGTCCACGCCGTAATGACGACGCTCCACAGATGCATAACGTCGCGGAAGAAGACCGTGAGGGCGGAGAGCATCATGCCCAGGCCCATGCAGAAGCACATAAGCAGCAGTAGGCAGACCGGCAGCAGAATCAGGTGCCAAGAAGGCATAACGTGGAACCACAGCATAACGATGGCAACGGCGACCAGCGAGAAGGCAAAGTTAACCAGCGAGAAGAGCACCTTCTGTACTGGAAAGACCCAGCGGTGCACCTTAACCTTCTTGAGCAGCGGGGCAGCACCCACGATCGACGTCAGGGCCTGGTTCGTAGACTCGGACATGACGGCAAAGGTGACGTTACCCACGATCAAGTACAGCGGGTACATCACGGGCGTAATTGAGCCATTGCGGCCCTGGGCGAAAATCGTCGAGAACACGATGGCCATGACGATCATCATCAGCAGCGGGTTGAGCACCGACCATGCGACGCCCAGAACGCTACGGCGATACTTGATCTTAAAATCCTTGGTAACCAGCTGACGAAGGATAAACGCGTCCTTCTCAAATTCGTTCTTAGCAAACGTCGCAGGCAGACTGCGAGTTTCTTGTTGCTTTGTCTGATCCGACACGGATGCAACTCCTTTACTCGTAATCGTTGACAAACGAACAGTATAGACCCGACGGCCATGCAAACGATTCGCGCAACAAAACTGGAGAACTAACCCACATCTTAGGATGCCAGGCCCAAACGGCTATACTTTCTAGGATTGAATGTATAAGGAGCATTAAGTGAATTCTGAATCCATCGCCGTCATCATCCCTTGCTACAACGAAGCGCTCACGATCGGCAAAGTCATCGACGACTTTCACCGCGAGCTTCCGCAAGCGACGGTCTATGTCTATGACAACAACTCGTCAGACGATACCTCACGCATCGCCACCGAGCACGGCGCCACGGTCCGCTTTGAGCCCCGTCAGGGAAAGGGCAACGTATGCCGCCAGATGTTTCGCGACATCGACGCCGATTGCTACCTGATGGTCGACGGCGACGACACCTACCCTGCCGAGGCGGCCAAGGCCCTCTGCGAGCCCATCCTTAACGGTACGGCCGACATGACCGTAGGCGATCGCCTTTCAAACGGCACCTACGCCGAGGAAAACAAGCGCGCCTTCCACGGCTTTGGCAACAACCTGGTCCGCGCCATGATCAAGTGGATCTATGGCTACAGCTTCGATGACGTCATGACCGGCTACCGCGCCATGAGCCGCCCGTTCGTTAAAACCTTCCCAGTGCTTTCCGAGGGCTTTCAGATCGAAACCGAGCTCTCGATCCACGCCGTCGACCACCGCTGGCGCATCAAAAATGTGCCCATCGAGTACCGCGACCGTCCCGAGGGTTCCGAGTCCAAACTCAACACCGTGAGCGACGGCATTAAAGTCGTTGCGATGATCGGCACGCTGTTCAAGGACTACCGCCCGCTGAAGTTCTTCAGCCTCGTTGCGCTTCTGTTCGCGGTATTCGGCCTCGCCCTGGGCATGCCCATCGTTGTCGAATATTTCCAGACCGGCCTCGTCCCGCGCTTCCCCACCGCCATGCTCGCCGCGTCGTTTATGTTCCTGTGCGGCCTGAGCCTTGCAACCGGATTCATCCTCGATTCCGTGGCAAAGGTCGAAAAAAAGCAGTGGGAGGTCAACGTGTACAGCAAATACGCCTACGACGACCAGCCTGGCAGGTCCGCCACCACGCCAAGCGAGAGGTAGATCTTCCGCAAAATACTATTGGCACCACTGCGTAGATAGCCACCAACAAGAAAAGCCGCCGTTAACAAGCGGCGGCTTTTGCTCTCGAAAAGTTAATAGCGGCTAGAGCGTCTTGAGGTACTCCCCCAGCTCTTCCTCCCAGTCGGGCATGTGGAACCCGACCGACTC
>CABTAA010000108.1 GCA_902482615.1 uncultured Collinsella sp. | reverse complement strand
GCGGATTTTGGGTCACGACGCTCGATGTGAGCGCGGGCGCCGACAGCGCCGACTTTGCCATTGTCGAACGCCTGCAGGCGGGCGACGTAGTCGTGACGCAGGACATTGGCTTGGCGAGCATTGTGCTCGGGCGCGATGCCGCCGCCATCGGCGTGCGCGGGCGCGTCTACGATAAGGCGACCATCGACATGCAACTGTTTATTCGCCACGAGGAAAAGAAGGTGCGCCGCGCCGGCGGTCGCACTCGCGGTCCGGCGGCATTTACCAGCGAAGACCGGGCCCGCTTTAAGCGCAACCTCACCGAGCTGCTGCGCTAACCAAGGTAGATTTTCGGGACATGCCCGGAAATCTACCTTTTTGTTTTGAGCGGTGTGAGCGCTCGGAATCCATGGCTCAACAAAAAACGGGCTTCAAAATGCCATGCGTCGCCGCATTGCGCAGGCGCCGAGCATGGCTATTTGAAGCCCATTTTTTAGGCCTGCTTAGAGGCCGAAGGCGGATAGGATAAGGCCCCAGCCGGCGCCGATGACGTACATCATGACCAGGAACACGGCGTTTTCACGAGCGCTGCGGTTGGTGCGGAACAGGACAAGATAGCCCACGCCGGCGGAAATGAGCGTGCCGGCGAGCATCGGCGCCAGCTGTAGCGCGCCCTCCAGGTACAGCTGCGTAATGACCACGCTGGCCGAGCAGTTGGGGATCAGGCCGACGAGTGCCGAGCCCAAGACGGCGAGCGTCTCGTTGCCACGCAGGAACTGCTCGATCGCGGACTCTCCGAAGGTCTCGAGCACGGCAACTAGAATCAGCGTCACCAGGAAAATAAAAACCGAAACCTGCACGGTGTGCGAGATCGCGCTGCGGATAATCGACAGGACGGGCGCACCTTCGTGGGAGTGACCGTGGTCGTGCCCATGGCCGTGGTGGTGCTCATGCTCGCCTGCGTGACCGTGGTCATGGCTGTGTCCGTGGTCGCGCTCGTGTTCATCTTCATCATCATCGCAACCGCAATGATCGCGCTCGCACAGCTCGTGGATGTGGTCGGCGCTCACGCCCGCCTCGGCCACCTCGTCGATGATGTCACCGCCGCTGTGGTCGTCGTGCGCGCAGTTCACATGAGCCGAATTAGCAGCGGCCCCCAGCACGGTACGGCGAATCGCCGCATGCGCGCGAGCGTTACGACGCAGGCCGCGAATGGCGGCGTCCACGATAAAGCCCGTGACCAGCGCGATCAGTGCCTTCGAAGCCAAAAGCATCGCCATGGTCTGCACGGGCACCTGCTCGGCGAGCAACAGCGGCAGCATCTCATCGGAGGGCGAAAGGAACACCAACGTGCCCAAGGTCACGACACGACCGGCGTACAGCGTGGCCGCCATTGCCGAAAAGCCGCACTGCGGCACCATGCCCAGCAACGAGCCAACCACGGGGCCCGCGGCACCGGCGCGCTTGATGGCGCCGTTAACGCTGTCGCCCGCGACGTGCTCCAGGGTCTCGAGGGCCAGATATGTCACCAATAAGAACGGTACCAGCGAGAGCGTGTCCTTGCCGGCGTCGAGCAGAATATCAATCAGTAAATCCATGACGGATGGAACCTTTCGTGTCTTTCGGCAGCATTGTAAAAGTCCTAGCGGTCAACTAGGGTATTGTAGTTGTCCTAGGCGCGATGCCAATAGTTGCCCATGGTAAACTATCATCTCGCCACATCTTAATGACCCTGAGCCGCACGACGCGGCCCATCCAAGGAGCAGTTATATGAACGTTTCACAAGCACTCGAATACGAGCGTCAGCCGTTTATTCCCATGTTTATCTATGGCGATCACGGCGCCATGGAGTCCGAGCGCCAGAAGGGCGAAGAGGCCCTCAAGGTGCTCGAGACCGAGTACTTTACCGCCGAGGTCGACCCCGGCTTCGACTTTGCCACCGTGCGCGACCTGGCCGACCGCAACCGCGACCTGTGCGACCAGATTGGCGAGGCACGCCTGCGCAACGTGACGCCCGCGACGCTTTCGCGCGGCCTGTCCGATGCCGACACCTGCGCCGCCATCGGCAAGATGCAAAAGCGCACCGCCGCGTCCGTTATGCGCGAGATCCGCGGCGACCGCGACGCGCTCGGCGTGGCCTACGCCCGCAAGCCCATCCAGGGCACCGTGCTCGGTATCGACATCGAGACCACCGGCCGTGCACCCGAGCGCGGTTATATCATCAATGCGGGTTGGGAAATCATGGAGCTCACCAGCGACGCCGTCCCGCACGACGCCGAGGCGCACTACTGCGGTCTGCCCGACATCTACCGCGGCGAGGATGTGCCGTTGTCGAATATCCACCACATCACCTGGGACGACATCGACGGCAAAAAGCCGTTCCGCGAGAACAAGGAACTGCAGAAGCAGCTGCTCAAGCTTATGAAGAAGTACCCGTACATGGCGCACAACGCCGCCTTTGAGGACAGTTGGTTCAAGATCCACCTGGACGGTTACGCCGAGGCACGCCGCGCCGGCAAGATCATCGTCATCGACTCGCGCCAGATCTGCCGCAGCCTGGATGCCGACGTCCGCTCGCTCCCCCGCGAATCCGCCCCCGCCGCGCTCGAGAACTGGGCGCGCCGCCGTGGAACCCTCGCCGCCGACGCCAACGAGCAGCATCTGGGCCTCGACGACACCGACCTCATGCTCCGCACCGTCCAAGCCGAGTTCAACCTCAAGAACCTGTTTGCCAAGTAGAAACGCCTGCGACAAACCCCGGGGGTAGATCACGAGCGGCCTCGCAGCGGAAAACCCCGCAGCGGGGCCGCCCTACGTTCCACAGATAGATCTGCCATCACAAATTCTGAACCCTCATTTTGAACGATTTCGGCCAATTCCCGACACGTAATTCGTTGTCGGATGGCGATGCATCGATATCAAATGTGCAGCAATTGAGTATTTCTATGCTATAGCCAAGCTGCGAAAACTTTTATTTAGGGCATACCAACCCATAATTGCGTCAAGCTTTTGGTCAGCATTTGGTTAGACCTCTAAAACGACTTTTTCACTCAGCGCCATCAACACGGCATTAGCTGACACGATATATACCATGAGTATCGTATTGTCACATACCACTGCAAAAGCGGTCTACCAGGCCGCGCATTCGGTGTCTGCGAAAGGCATCGAGTCCTGTAACCCTGCCGCGATTTACGGATCATGTCCCACCGGAACGCTCCTTGACGCAGCCGCAGAATGGCTCACCAAACATGATGTTTCCCTCGACGCGAATGATTCCCTCGAGGTGATGGTGTTTGATCGCAGGAATGCGCGCCATGCAATGAACTGTCAATGCCACGTTTCTTCAAAACGATTCTCGAACTCACGCTTTATAGAGCTTGAAGATGGCATCTTCATTGTTGGCGTTGAGCTTTGCGCACTTCAGGCCGCCACCTATCTTTCTTTTCGCGAACTAGTGGAGTACTACTTTGAACTGTGCGGCGCTTATTCCCTTGGAACCGACTCTTCCACCTCCTATACCGAGCGTTTCGCGCTCACCTCGACCGAGAGGTTAAAGCAGTTCTTTAATTCCATTACCAGATGCGACGGTCTGGCCCTTGCCCGAAAGGCGATCCAATGTGTGCGCGACGGATGCCGGTCTCCTATGGAAACAGCCTTTGTCATGATGTTAACGCTGCCCAAAAGCGAAGGAGGGCTTGGTATTAAGGGAATTGAGACCGATTACGAGGTGCAGGTCACCACTGCCGCAAAGAATCTCACGAGACGCAAAAAGTTCTTTATGGATGCGTATCTAAAGAAATCTCGCACAGACATTGAATACAACGGTTTTTATCATGACGCGGAAGAAGACCGCGCCATCGATGAGGAGCGCAAGAATGCACTTGCGTCCATGGGGTACGGAATCATCACCGTCAGCCGTTATTCCTTTATGCATGCCAGCTCTTTTGTTAGGGTCATGGAAGCAATCCAGCGGAAAGAGGGCGTACGCCCCTCGCGTTTGCCAAAAGACTTTCAAATCATGCAAGAGGACCTGAGACAGTTTGTGCTCAGAAGGTTTATAGAAGAGAAAAAGCGAATTCAGAAGCAGCTTCGCCAGGATTCCGAAGAGCGTCAACGAATCGACCTCGAAAAAGCAACGCTCGAAGGCATCACGCTGGATGACCCGACAATTAATGAAGTTCCGGCAATCGATGACATGCAGACTGTCGAATCCGACAGCCCATCATTTGCCCAAACAAGCAGCCTCGCGCCCGAGGGCAGGGTCTTCGGGGCCGGAGACTAGGCCGGCTAACAAGGTGGGTACCCTAGCGACGTGCAAAATTGCGAGTATTCAGCAGGGTCGGGTGTCTATCACCCTCGAGTGGATCCAAATGTGAAGCGAAATCACTCATGCGTGAGAGCGTTAGGCAACATTTGAGGAAGAACTCATCGGATTAACACCCTAAGATAACTCTTGAACTGCATTATATGACCTGCAATAAATTAGCGGACCCCTATAGTTGCAGAATACTCCATTTTTTGCACGGCACGAGGGTACCCACCTTGGCATCGACTATCAAAAAACGCTCAGTCCGGGATCTCGTCCACTATTCCCCATCATTTTGTACAACGAATTACCTGAACGTCATTGACATATGAACATGCACTCATATAATCAAAAGTAAATTATATGAGCGCATGTTCATATGAAAGGATATTGCAATGAGCATCCGCGTTGATGAAACGAAACTCGACATCGAGGCCACCGAACCCGCGATCCCGACCACCTGCTCGCCCGAGGACCTTCCCGACGAGGAGCTTCTCTACGACCTCGCCGACCTGTTCAAGGTCTTCAGCGACACCACGCGCATCAAGATCCTTTACGCCCTCATGGGCCGCGAGCTCTGCGTGGCAGACATCGCCGAAGCGACCGAAACCTCGCAGTCCGCGGTGTCGCACCAGCTGCGCACACTCAAGCAGTCGCACCTGGTTAAATTCCGGCGCGACGGGCGCAATATCCTATACTCGCTCGCCGACGACCACGTCTACACCATGCTCAACCAGGGCATGAGCCATATCTGCGAATAGCAACCAACCACGGTACCAGCGCGGCCTGCACCCAAGCCGCAAAAACGGGAAAGGAACCCACCATGAAAAAGCAGTACAAGCTCGATGAGATCGATTGCGCCAACTGTGCGCGCGAGCTTCAGGACGAGCTGGCCAAGCTCGAGGGCGTCAAATCCGTGTCCGTCAACTTTATGACCCAGAAGCTGACGCTCGAGGCCGATGACGCCGAGTTCGACGAGGTCCTCGACCGCGTTGTGGAGTTCACCGCCGACGCCGAGCCGGACTGCGAGATCATTCTCTAGCCCAGGTTTACGACAACCCGCAAGGCCGCGGCTGCCGCGGCCTTTGCTCGCGAAATTATATGAGCGAGTGTTCATACATTCAAATGGGAGGATACGAATCATGGCCACCGCCGACCCCAAGAAGAAAAAGAAGAAGCGCAGGAAAAAAGAGTCACTCGAGCATAAGCGCAACCGCATCCTGGTAGCGCTGGGCATTTTTGCCGTGGTGTACGCCCTCGATGAGCTCGGCACCCTCACTGCCGCATTCGGCACCCCGGGCGACATCTACGCCAGCTTTGTGCTGTTCCTCGTGCCGTTTTTGATTGCCGGCTACGACGTACTGCAAAAGGCATTCAATAACATCCGCCGCGGCAAGGCCTTCGACGAGAGCTTCCTCATGGCCGTCGCGACCATCGGCGCGTTTGCCATGGTGCTCTTCCCCGACACCGACCCCCACATGGACGAAGGCGCCGCCATGCTGTTCTACCAGGTCGGCGAGCTGTTTCAGGCGTACGCCGTGGGCAAGAGCCGCAAGTCGATCAGTGCCATGATGGACATCGCGCCCGACTACGCTAACGTCGAGCAGCCCGACGGCACACTCGAGCAGGTCTTCCCCGATGACATCGCCGTCGGCACCGTGATCGTGGTCAAGCCCGGTGAGCGCGTGCCTATCGACGGCGTCATCGTCGAAGGCGAAACCCAGCTCGACACCGCCGCACTCACGGGCGAGTCAGTTCCCCGCCCCGCCAAGTCCGGCGACG
>CABTAA010000107.1 GCA_902482615.1 uncultured Collinsella sp. | reverse complement strand
CAGCGTGTCGACGTCCGAGTGGATGTAGCGGTTGCGTACGCCCACGCGGCTCAGCAGGTCCATGGCACGCTCGCGAGCCTCCTCCTTGGACACGCCCAGCACGTCGACCGGCCCCAGCATGACGTTCTGCAGCACCGTCATATGTGCAAACAGGTTGAACTGTTGGAACACCATGCCCAGCTCGGCACGCATGCGGGCAAGATCCTTGCCTTCCTGCGGCAGGGGCTCGCCCTCGATGAGGATCTCGCCCGAGTCGATGGTTTCCAGGCGGTTGATGGTGCGGCACATGGTCGACTTGCCCGAGCCCGAGGGACCGATCACCACGACGACCTCGCCGCGGTCGACCGAGAGATTGATGTCGTTGAGGACGTGCAGATCGCCATAGTGCTTATCGACGTGCTTGAGCTCAATCAGCGGCTGATTGCCGGTAGAAGAAGTGCTCTGTGCCATGGTGCTCGGCTCCTTATGACTCGAAATGGTAAAGCGTTAGCGGATGATGGTCGCGCCGGTCTTGTGCGAAACATAGACAGCGGCCTTGTGGATCGCGACGTTGATGAGGATGTAGATGACCGCGATAACCAGGTAGACCGACACGAGGGCATCGTAGTTGGTAATGAGCACGCGGGCGTTTTGCATAAGGTCGGGGTAGCTCACCACGTAGGCGACGGTAGTGTCTTTGACTACGACTACAAGCTGCGAAATCAACGACGGAATGATAAACCGAATAGCCTGCGGCAACACGATTTTAAAGGTGATTTTGGCCTTGGAGAGACCGAGCGCCTGGGCTGCCTCGACCTGACCGCGCGGCACGGCATTGACGCCGGCGCGGAAAATCTCGGCCAGCACGCCGGCCGCAGCGAGCGCGACAGGCAGCGTGAGCATCCAAAACGACGGCAGCGAGATCTTGTACTGGGGCAGCACCAAAAAGAAGAAGTAGATGAACAGCAGGCTCGGTACGCCACGGAAGAAGTCGGTAAGCACGCGGCAGACCAGCTGCAGCGGCTTAATGTCGCTGGTGCGGCCGAGCATAAGGGCTAAGCCCAGCACCAGCGCGATGGCGCCAGCGGTGAGTGCGACTTTAACGGTGCCCTCAAAGCCGGCAAGCAAGAACTTCCAGGTGGTGAGGTGCGTAAAGAAATACCAATAGTGGACCGAAAGCTGGCCGGTCACATAAAAGCGCTGCAGTACCAGGGCGACGAGCGCGGCGACGGCGACGAGTGAGATGGCGGTGCCGATGCGAATCTTGGCGCGCATCTTGGGGCCGGGAGCCTCGTAGAGCGCATCGCGCATGGTAAGCGCAGGGGAGGAGTGCTTGCTCATCGGAGGATCCTCACCTTCTTATCGATGTAGTTGCCAATGTGGCTCACCACAAAGGCCGTGCCCAGGTAGCCGAGCGCCGAGATAAAGAACGCGGCGACGCCGCCGAGCGAGCGCGTGTTGATGTAGCTCACCACGCCGGTAAGCTCTTGCGGCTTAAGCGGCACCTGGCTGCCCAAGGCGGTAGTGAGCATGACGGCGATAAAGAGGTTGGTCATGGGCAGCACGCTCGAGCGCAGCGCCTGCGGAATCACGATTTTGGCGAGGATACGGTTAAAGCTCATGCCGAGAGAACGTGCTGCTTCCACCTGGCCGACGCCGACGGTGTTGATGCCGCTCATAAAGTTCTCGGAACCAAAGGCAGAACCCAAGAGCACCGTAGCGACGATAACGCAGGTGCGGTAGGGCAGGACGACCTTGAGCGGTGGCAGCGCGTAGACGACGATAATGAGCAGCGCGATGCCGGGGATGTTACGAAAGACCTGGACATACAGGTCGCCAAAGACGCGCAGTGGCTTGAGTGGCGACACGCGCATCACGGTGACGGCGACGGCCAGCACCATGGCGATGGCAAACGACTCAAGAGTCATGCCCCAGGTCGCTAGAAGCGCGTCGATATAGTTCTGGCCATAGAGCGACCAGAGCTCGGAGAGACTCATGCGGACCTCCCGCCGATAAGGAAAGGGGCTCCCGCGTGTACGGAAGCCCCGACAACTCAGTGAGGAAACAGTTTATCGCAATAAAGCGCATCGTGCGTTTCCATATGGTTTCGTTGCGGCCGTTACCAGGCTCGCTGCCTAGGCCCCGATCTCGGGCAGCTCGGGAACATTGGTGTCGCCCGTACGGTCGCCGATGCAGATCTGCCACAGCTCAGTCCAGGTGCCGTCGTCCTCGATCTTCTTAAGGAAGTCGTTGACAAAGGCGACGCCGTCGGAATCGAGCGGCAGACCGATGCCGTAGGGCTCCTTGCTGCCGAAGGGCTTGCCGGCGATCTTGTACTTACCGGGCTCGCGGACCAAGGCGCTCTGCTGCATGTTGTTATCGATGACGTAGGCGTCAACGCGGCCCTGCTGGAGTGCCTGGCGGGCCTCCTCGTCGGTCTTGAACTCCTGCTGGCTGGCCTTGGGAGCGAACTCCTCCAGGATGGCGGGGCCGTTGGAGCCGGACTGGACGGCGACGTTCTTGTCGGCCAGGTCTTTGACGCTCTTGATGTCGTCGTTATCGGCAAGCACCAGGATGGCCTGCTGCGTGTAGTAATAGGGACCGGCAAAGGATACGAGCTTCTTGCGCTCGTCAGTGATGGTGTAGGTGGCAAAGACAGCGTCGACCTGGCCGTTCTGCAGGACGGACTCGCGCGTGTCCGAGGTCACCTGGGTGATCTCGACCTTGTTCTCGCCCAGGATGTAGTTGGACAGAAGCTGCGCGATGCCGGCATCGAAGCCGCGGGTCTTGCCGTCCTTCTCGTTGAGGAGGGAGAAGAGCGTGGAGGTCTGAACGCCACCGATCTTAAAGACGCCGGCGTCCTTGACGGCCGTGGCCCAGGTGCTGGCGGCGATGGCATCGTCATCGGCCTTGGGGCCGTTGTCGACGAGCTTGTCGAATGCCTTAGCGTCGAGCGTGGTGGAAGCTTCGGTATCCTCGGAGCTCTTGGAGGAACCGGCGGCGGAACCCTTGTCGGCCTCGGCGCTGGTGTCGGAGCAGCCGGCAAGACCAAGGCCGGCGACGGTTGCGAAGGTGGCGGCAACGAAGCCGCGGCGGTCGAGAACGACCTGCTGGGAGAGGTTCTTGCTCATGGTAGAACACCTTTCTCAATAAAATCCCTAGCGGTTGAGTAGAGTTATACCCTATCGCGCTCAAATGGGTCAACACGAAATAACTCAGAAACATACTTGTCTTATGGGTTATTCTACCTACCAAAAAGGGACAGGTTTATTTTGGCAGGTTTTATCTGGGTAAACGTCGCTTATTGCAGCTGAGATAGCGCTTTGCAGACGGCATGGTCGGTGCGGCGGCATGCCTTGCTGCTTTGTCTCAATCTGTAACAGTTAGACGAGGAAATGGGTTCTACCTGTTACAGATCGAGATTTTCTCTTCAGGGGAATTCGAATGTCTCAATCTGTAACATCTGGACGGTCAAAAGGTCCCTAACCGTTACAGATCGAGACAAAGGTCAGGGACTACGACGTCTTATCTAGGTCTGTAACAGTTAGACGGGAATTCGGGCCCTAGATGTTACAGATTGAGATAATTGAGCTGTGAAAACAAAAACCTCCGCAGGGGCGCTTCCCTTGCGGAGGTTTTCTTACTCGTTGAGTAGTCTCACGGCTTCGGCGGCCATGTTCTCGACCGTCATGCCATTCTGCGCGAGCAGTTCGTTGGGGTCGTAGCGGTCGGGGAAGCCCTTGGCGATGCCGAAGGTGCGCGTGCGCAACTGCGTGCATGCCAGATAACATGCCACGCGCTCGCCCCAGCCGCCGTCCAAGATGCCGTCCTCGAGGGTGACGACGACGCGATGCTCGGCGGCAAGGCTGTCGAGGAACTCGCGGTCAAGCTCGGCTGCGAAGCGCGGATTGACGAGCGTGGCCTCGATACCGTACTCGGCAGCCAAGCGGTTTGCCACGCGCTCACCCAGCTCAAAGAAATCGCCAAGCGCGAGCACGGCAACGTCGCGGCCCTGACGCACCACGTTGTAGCGAACGGCGCTGTAGTCGGTGTCTTCGGCGGGCGCAAGGTCGGGGCGGCTTACCAGGCCGATGCCCGGTACGCGGATTGCCACGGGATGCTCGCGGTGGTCGAGCGACCAGCTCAGCATGGACAGATATTCCTCCATGCAGGCCGGCGCCAAGTAGTGCATGTTGGGAAGACCGCCCAGCATGGAAATATCAAAGAACGAGAGGTGTGTCTCGGACGTGGTGCCAAAGATTGACGCACCAAACACCAAAATGGTTGCCGGGGCGTCGTTGAGGCACAGGTCGTGCCACAGCTCGTCGTAGGCGCGCTGCAAAAACGTGCCGTACACACCAAAGACTGGCTTGGCGCCCGAGCGCGCAAGCGCGGTGGCAAAGGTCACGGCGTGCTCCTCTGCAATGCCCACATCGACGAACTGTTTGCCGGCGGCAGCGCGAAGTTCGGGTGTAAAGCCCATGATGTAGGGTGTGGCGGCCGTGATGCCAACGACCTGTGGATCGCGTTCAATGGCGGCGCTGAGCGCCTCGCCCGTAATGTCGGCATAGGTGCGCGGTGCGGGCTCGCTCGGATGGCCCGGGCAGAGCTTGCGGCCAGTCGCCATATCAAACGGACCCACGTGGTGCCAGCGCTCGGGGTCGCTCTGGGCCGGCTCAAAGCCCTTGCCCTTGGCGGTGGAGACGTGCAGCACGATGGGATGATCGATATTGCGCAGTTCCTGCAGCGTGTCGACCAGGGCCAACACGTCGTTGCCGGCGTCCAAATAACGGTAGTCGAGTCCCATCGCGCGGAAAACGTTGCGCTCACAGGTGCCGTTGCTGGTGCGCAGCTCGGCCAGATTGCGATAGAGGCCACCGTGGTTCTCGGCGATGGACTGGTCGTTATCGTTGACGATGATGATCAGGTTGCTGTCGAGTTCGGCGGCATTGTTGAAGCCCTCAAACGCCAAGCCGCCCGAAAGCGAGCCGTCGCCAATGATGGTGATGACGTTGTAGCTGTCGCCCGCCAGATCGCGGGCGTGTAGATCGGAAGAGCGTCGTGTAGGGAAAGCCGCAGCCCAGGCTCACCGATGTGGAGGTGTGGCCCATGGCGAACAGGTCGTGCTCGGACTCGTCGGGATTGGCAAAGCCAGAAGCCTCGCCAAAACGTTCCGGATCGATATAGGTATACGCGCGCCCGGTCAGCGCCTTGTGGGCGTAGGTCTGGTGCGAAACGTCAAAGACAATCTTGTCGATAGGGGAGTTAAACACGCGATGAAGCGCAACCGTAAGCTCAACGACGCCCAGGTTGGGGGCAACGTGCCCGCCGACAGCGGCGGAGCTTTCGAGGATGGCGTGGCGAATCTCGCCGCAGAGCAGCGGAAGCTCGGCGCGGTCGAGAGCCTTGACGTCCTCGGGCGTTGTCGTTTGCGTAAGCAGCATCGTTGTGGGTTACTCCATGCGAATCGTGCGCCGGCACTCCCTCGGCCGGCACAATTGCACAAGACAGTCTCGCACATTTTGGCGTTTGATATGTGACGGCGGCGCGGTAATTCGCCAACTGGTGGGGCAAAACGTTTTGTCCGATGCCATACTGATATGTTCCATGATGTTTTTATCGATTGTGCACAGGCCGTGGTTTGTCGCCGTGAGTCGCTGGAAGGAGGCAGCATGTCCGATGCCGTTCGTGCCGAGAAAATCGCGCACGAGGTCGACGATGCCGCCCGCCAGCTGGCCCAGGCGGGCCGCTTGGACCTGACGCACGAGTTTATCCAGCATGGCGACGTGACGGTCTATGCACATGTGACTTCAGTAGCGCGGGCGAGCCTGTCCTTTGCCGAGCGCTTGGGCCGCGTCGGTGTCTCGGTCGACCGTGCCTCGTTGCTGCGCGGAGCCCTGTTACACGATTATTTTCTCTACGATTGGCACGATCCCGACCCAAGCCATCGGCCGCATGGCTTTCGCCACCCGTTTTTTGCTCTGGCGCGTGCCGAGGAAGATTTTGAGCTGACGCCGCGCGAGCGGAATATTATCGTGCGGCATATGTTTCCGCTGGTGCCGGTGCCGCCGACGTGTCGCGAGGCATGGATTGTATGTCTGGCGGATAAATGGTGTGCTCTGCGCGAGACGGTCGCCGGCC
>CABTAA010000106.1 GCA_902482615.1 uncultured Collinsella sp. | reverse complement strand
GCGGAACCCCCAATTGCCGCTCTGGCGGGTTTGCAGCGTCAACCTGTTACGCGGTTTGGTAAAACCGCGTAACTACAGCGCCTCCGCGCAGCGTTTACAGATATGCGCGTGGCCGTTGTACTCGCCGACGGTGGTGCGGTAGTTCCAGCAACGGTCGCAGCACTCGCCCTCGGCAGCCTCGATGGCAACGGAGAGCTCCTCGCCCTGGGTCAGCTCAACATCGGAGACGATGTAGAACTCGGCCAGGTCGACGGCCTTGTCGCCGGTTAGCAGCGCGTACATCTCGGCGGGAACGACCGCCTTGACGCGGACCTGCTGGCTCTTAGTGAAGGTGCCGGCAGAACGGGCATCCTCAAGGGCCTTGGTCACGGCGCTACGGAGCTCGAGCGAAGCCTCGAGCACGCCCTCAAACTCATTGGCCTCGTCGACCGTGATGGGCGACTTGTACCAATCGAGCAGCGCGGCGTACTTCTGGTGGTCGACGCAGCCGGCGGGCGCATAGGCCATGGCCTCATCGACCGTGTAGGACAGGATCGGCTGCAGGTCGCGCATGAGCATCGAGAAGAGCTCGGCAAGTACGGTCTGGGCGCTGCGGCGCTCGAGCGAACCGGGCTTGTCGCAGTACAGACGGTCCTTCAGGGCGTCGAGGTACACGTTGGAGAGCTCGGTAACCACGAAGTCGTAAAGCGCACGGTAGGCGCGCGGGAACTCGTAGCTGGCGTAGGCATCGTCGACCTCGGCCTGGACCTGGGTCAGACGGGCAACCATGAGCTTGTCGAGCGGCAGCAAGTCGGCAAAGGCGACGCCGTCGGTCTCGGGCTCAAACTGACCCTCGAGCTCGGAGAGCAGGAAGCGCAGCGTGTTGCGGAAACGACGGTAGGCATCGGACGTACGGGCGAGAATCTCGTGGTCGATGGACACGTCGGAGCTGGTGTCAACGGAAGCAACCCACAGGCGGATGATGTCGGCGCCCATCTCGTCGCAGACCTTATTGGGGTCGATGACGTTGCCGAGCGACTTGGACATCTTGCGGCCCTGGCCATCGAGCGTGAAGCCCTGCGAGACAACCGCCTTGTACGGGGCGTGGCCGTTGGCGCCCACCGAGGTGAGCAGCGAGCTCTGGAACCAACCGCGGTGCTGGTCGGAGCCCTCGAGGTACACATCCGCCGGATACTCCAGCTCGGGACGGTACTCGCAGACGGCCTTCCAGGAGACGCCGGAATCCCACCACACGTCGAGGATGTCCTTATCGGCCTTGAGGTGATGGCCGCCGCACTTGGGGCAGACGCAGGCCTCGCCCAGGTAGCTCTCGGGAGCGTCGGTGAACCAGGCGTCGGAGCCCTTCTCGTGGAAGAGCTTGATGACGGCGTCGAGCGTAGCGTCGTTCACGACCTTCTCGCCGCAGTCGGCACAGGTGGAGCTGGGGATAGGCACGCCCCAGGTGCGCTGACGGCTGATGCACCAGTCGGGACGCTGCTCAACCATGGCGCCGATGCGGTTGGCGGCGTGAGTCGGATACCACTTGACGTTCTCGCGAACCTCCTTGCCAGCCTGCTCGCGCAAACCGGTCTTATCCATCGAGACAAACCACTGGTCGGTAGCACGGAAGAGCACCGGGTGCTTGCAGCGCCAGCAGTGCGGATAGCTGTGCGTGATCTTCTTCTCGAGGACCAGGGTGCCGCGCTCGCGCAGGAACTCGATGATGTGCGGGTTGGCCTCATCGGTGTCCATGCCGCTGAAGGGGCCGCCGGTACCAAACTCCTCGCCGGTGTAGAACTTGCCGTCGTCATCGACCGGCATGCAGATGTCGGTGATGCCCTCCTTGAGGCAGGCAAAGTAGTCGTCGACGCCGTGGCCGGGCGAGTTGTGGACGATACCGGTACCGTCATCGACACCGACGTAATCGGCCAACAGCGCCACGCCCTCAACACCGTCAAAGATCGGCTGCTTGTAGTGGATGTGGTGGAAGGTCTCGGCGGGAACCACATAGGGCTTGCCGTCGACCATGACCGGGGTGTACTCCCAGCCAAACTCCTCACAGCACTTGGGAGCCAGATCCTCGAGCATGACCTCGGCACGGGCGTCGTGCTCAACGGCGACATAGGTGGCGCCGGGCTTGAGGGAAACGGCCTGGTCGGAGGGGATGGTCCACGGCGTGGTCGTCCAGATGATAAAGTCGACCGGGCCGTCGAAGTTCTCGAGGCCGGCGGGCTTGGAGGTCATCTCAAAACGCACGAAGATGGACGGGCTCGTCTCGTCGGAGTACTCGATCTCAGCCTCGGCCAGCGCGGTGTGGCAGTGCTTGCACCAATGGACGGGCTTGTGGCCGCGATAGATCATGCCCTTGTCGAACATGGCCTTGAAGACCTCAATGTCGGCGGCGTCATGCTGGTGATAGAGCGTCAGATACGGGTTGTCCCAGTCGCCAAGCACGCCCAGGCGACGGAAGCCAGCCTTCTGGAGCTCGATGTTCTCGACTGCGAACTTGTTGCAAAGCTCGCGGATCTTAGCCGTGGAGGTCTGGTTGAACTTCTCGGTGCCGAGCTTCTCCTCGACCTTATGCTCGATCGGCTGACCGTGGCAGTCCCAACCGGGGACATAGGGAACCTCATAGCCCTGCATCATCCAGTAACGGTTGATCATGTCCTTGGAGATCTTGTTCATGGCGTGGCCGATGTGGATCGGGCCGTTGGCGTACGGAGGGCCGTCGTGCAGCACGAACTTCTTGTGACCCTCGTTCTTCTTTAGAACTTGCTCGTAGACCTTGTTGTCCTGCCAGTCCTTAAGTCGCTTGGGCTCGGACTTGGAAAGACCGGCACGCATGGGAAATCCGGTTTTGGGCAGATTCATCGTCTGCTTGTACTCGTTTGCCACGGTACCCCTTTCTTGTCATGGGCGCGCACGCCCTCTGGGCACCAAAAAAAGCGCCCGTCCCTACAAGCTGGGACGAAGCGCCACAAAACGGGCAGTCTACCCGCAAAAGCTCTTCGTTTAACCACCCAGCTTAGATGCCCTCGCCCGCATATTCGCGCGCTCGCATCCGTTACTCGGCTGGTCTGTATCGACGACCATCTCGGCGATGTCTACTAAGACGAACCTGCGCGGCACGTCCGTTGGGACCGCAGCTCCGGGGTGATTTTCATCGGTCGCATGCACGGGTTCTCAGCGCTCCCCGCTCTCTGTAGCATGCGGACGGCCGACTACTCGTCCCCATCAACGCTTATGCGGAGTATGCTAGCACGTTCAGCGCCGGCGAAAAACCCTCAACACTGGTTTTATACGTTCGAAATTTCTCGCGGCTCTGGACCTTCTCTTGGAGCAAAATACCTGAAAGCACTTTATCGAACGAAAGAAGGTTGCTATGCGCACGATTGGAATGAGCGACTACACCGTTGGCGAGGATTGCTTTGACGAGCTGCCCGGCGCGCTGGCCGAGTACGGCGCGAAGAAGGTCGCGATCATCGGTGGCAAGCGGGCACTGGCCGCAGCACTTCCCGGTATCGAAGCTGCGCTGGCGGGTACCGACGTCGAAATTCTCGAGACGCGCGTCTACGGCACCAACAGTACGCGTGCCAATATCGCCAAGGTCGTGAATTCCCCTGCCTGCCAGGAAGCTGACGTGCTTATCGCATGCGGCGGCGGCAAGGCGCTCGATACCGTCAAGACGGCTGCTATCGAGCTCAAGAAGATCGTCTTTACCGTGCCGACGATCTGCTCCAACTGCTCGGCCGCGACAGCCATTGCCGTCGTATATAACGACGACGGCTCGCTCGAGGGCTATTCGTACCCCAACCGACCGGCGCACATCTTCATCAACCCCAAGATCATCGCCGAGGCACCGGCGGAGTACTTCTGGGCCGGCGTGGGCGATGCCCTGTCTAAGCAGCCCGAGGTCGAGTACGCCACGAGCGCCGGTAATTTGGAGCACACCGCCGGTCTTGGCCTGGCACTCGCCCACACCTGCTCCGAGCCGCTGTTTACCTACGGCGTCCAGGGTCTTGAGGACGTGCGCCAGGACCTGTCGAGCGAGGCCGTCAAGCAGATCGCGCTCGACATCGTGGTCAACACGGGCTATGTCTCGAACCTGACCAACCAGAACGATTACTACTACAACTCGAGCGTGGCGCACGCGTTCTACAACGCCACCTGCAGCATTCCGCGTGAGGGCACCTACCTGCACGGCGAGGTTGTGAGCCTGGGCGTGCTGGTGTTGTTCGCCTACACGGGCGACACCGAGAACCTTAAGCGCTATGCTGCCTTCAACAAGCAGATGGGGCTACCCGTAACGCTTGAGCAGGTTGGCCTTACCGAGGCGGATATCCCGGCCCTGTGCGAATACGCACACGCCACCAATGAGTGGAAGCAGGGAAACCCCGAGCCCTTCACCGACGAAAAGTTCGCCGCCGCAATCAAGGCCGCCAACGCCTACGGCCACACCCTCTAGCTCTAACCCAAAACCACCACAAAGGGGACAGGCACCTTTGTGGTGGTTTTTTATTGCTCCAGCATGCTGGGGTCGAACTCGCTTGCCGGAATCACGCGGTAGCCGTGGCGCAAGAGCAGGTCGGCGAAAACGCCGTTGCCCGCGGTGAGCGTGCCGCTGAAGGTTCCGTCGTAGATACGGCCCGCGCCGCACGAGGGGCTACGGTCCTGCAGGATGCACGCAGCGATCTGGGACGGCCCGCCTGCCTGCTCGCACATATAGAGCGCGCGCTCGGCACCCAGGCGAAACTCGCGATCGACTGAGGTGCCCTCGCAGGTACGGACCTCGCCGTTCACAATTTCGGACGGCTTGCGCGGCGTGGGCAAGCCACCAAAAACCTCGGGGCACACCAAGAGAACCTCGGTCCCCGTTCGCTCGCAGGCCTCGACCAACGCGCGATGGTAATTGTCGAGCCCGTTATATTTGCAGCTCTCTCCCATCAAGCAGGCACTCACCACGATCTTCATACATATCCCTCCCAAACAAAACGCCCCATTTGAGATAGAAGCTCAAATGGGGCGTTCGATGCTGCGTAACCAGCCTTACTGCTGCTTTGGCATCAGTGGATTCTCACGCGTGAGGAGATTCATGAACTCCTCACCCGTGATCGTCTCCTTCTTGTAGAGATAACGAGCCAGTTCGTGGAGCTTGAACTTGTTCTCCTTCAGGATCTGCAGGGCGCGATCGTGCGCGTCCTCGATCAGCTTGGCGACAATCGCGTCCACGCGCTCGGCCGTACCGGGGGCGCAGGTGAGCGACGTGTCTTGGTTGAGGTACGCATTCTGAACGGTACCGAGCGCCATCATGCCAAACTCATCGGACATACCAAAGCGCGTCACCATGTTACGGGCAAGCTTGGTGGCCTGTTCGATATCGTTGGCGGCGCCGGTCGTCATCTCTCCAAAGATGAGCTCCTCGGCTGCGCGGCCACCGCAATAGACGGCGAGCTTATCCAGGACCTCCTGGCGTGTGGTCAGGAAGCGCTCGTCCTCCTCAACCTGCATGGTGTAGCCAAGAGCACCGCTCGTGCGCGGCACGATGGTGATCTTGGTGACCGGCGCAGAGCCCTTCTGGCGGGCGGCTACGATGGCATGGCCGATCTCGTGGTAAGAAACGACCTGCTTCTCGTGGTCGGACAGCACCGTGGACTTACGCTGCTGGCCGGCGATGACGACCTCCACCGACTCCTCAAAATCATCCTGCGTGGCGCGCTTGCGACCCTCGCGGACGGCACGCAGGGCGCCCTCGTTGATAATGTTGGCCAGGTCGGCGCCCGAGGCACCGGGCGTGGCGCGGGCAATCGCGGTCAGGTCGATCGGCGGCTGCGTCTTCACGCTCTTGGCATGCAGCTCAAGAATGTTCTTGCGGCCGGTCAGGTCGGGCAACTCAACGGGAATACGCCGATCAAAACGACCGGGGCGCAACAGTGCCGGGTCAAGGCTGTCAGGGCGGTTGGTAGCAGCAAGAACGACAATACCCTTGTGGTTATCGAAGCCGTCCATCTCGGTCAGCAGCTGGTTGAGCGTCTGCTCGCGCTCGTCGTTGCCACTAAAGCCACCGCCATCGCGCTTCTTGCCGATGGTATCGATCTCATCGATAAAGACGATGCACGGGGCCTTTTCCTTGGCCTGCTTGAACAGGTCGCGAACCTTGGCGGC
>CABTAA010000105.1 GCA_902482615.1 uncultured Collinsella sp. | reverse complement strand
GGCTGCATGCACGCCTGCGGCCACGACTGCCATATCGCCATGATGCTCGGAACGCTGCAAATCCTGCGCCATATGACCGACGACATCCACGGCGAAGTCCGCATCGTATTCCAGCCCAGCGAGGAAAACGGCCAGGGCGCTAAGCTCATGATCGGCACGGGTGTGCTCGACGGCGTCGATGGCGCCTACGCCGCGCACATCTGGAGCGAGGTCGACACCGGCACTGTGAGCTGCGAGCCCGGCCCGCGCATGGCCAATACCGACTGGTTCCGCATCGATGTCCGCGGCACCTCGTGCCATGGTGCCATGCCCCAGCGCGGTCACG
Source organism: uncultured Collinsella sp. (assembly GCA_902482615.1). Taxonomy (GTDB): domain Bacteria; phylum Actinomycetota; class Coriobacteriia; order Coriobacteriales; family Coriobacteriaceae; genus Collinsella. The sequence continues at coordinate 5,840 of CABTAA010000105.1, read as the reverse complement.
ACGCCGTCATGGTTGCCGCCGAGATTGTCAACGCCCTGCAGACCATCGTTTCGCGCGAAATCAGCCCATACGAGCCTGCCGTCATCACCGTTGGCGAGCTGCACGGCGGTACCGCGCGCAACGTTATCGCCGGCACGGCCTACCTCGCCGGCACGGTGCGCACCTACGGCGATTCGACCCACGAGGAAATGCCGGAGCTTATGCGCCGCATCGTGGAGCATACCGCGGCCGCCTTGGGCGCCGAGGCAGAGCTCACCGACTACACCATCGCCAACTACAAGGTCGAAAACGACGCCGCCTCGAGCGAGCGCTGCCGTCAGGCTGTAATCAAGTGCCTGGGCCCCACCGGCCAAGGCCATTATCGCGGCACGCTTTCGGGCGAGGATTTTTCGGAGTACCTGCGTCGCGTACCGGGCGTGCTCGCCTTTGTAGGTACGCGCAACCCCAAGATTGGCGCCACGTACGCCCAACATTCCTGCTTCTACAAGATCGACGAGACCGTGCTGGCAAAGGGCTCCATGGTGGCCGCCCAGTATGCTATCGACTTTTTGGCCGAGCCCACGCAAGAGGAGCTCGACGGCCCCGCGATTACCGCGGTCGCCGAAACCAACCCCGATCTGGCCGCCAAGTTGCGCTCTGCCAAGGCGACGACCGCCGAGGCTCGCGACGCCATCCATGATGCCCGAACGGCTCGCCATGCCGCGATCAAGGGCATCCACGACGCACGCGCTGCTGCACGCCGCGAGGAGAAGCACGACGAGTAGTCGATTCGCTGGCATCTCGCAGTCATAGCCACATCGCGATGTCAAAGCGGGGGCGGACGTTTCGACACGTCCGCCCCCGCTCATTCTTCAAGCGCTATTTCTACTATTTCTACCCCGTCCCCAAATGGCAGACGGCATGGCTAATCGTCCTGAGGTTCCTCGTCGGAGCTTGGCTCGGACGCCGACTCAGGTGCAGGTGCCGGCTCAGGCTCAGGCTCAGGCGCAGGCTCGGGCTCAGATGCCGTCTCAGACTCGGGCGCCGGTTCAGGCTCGGGCGCCGGCTCAGACTCGGTCGCGGGAGAGGGTGCAGGTGCCGGCGAAGCATCCGGAGCACCGCAACCCGAAGGGGTGGACTTCTTCTCGAAGGGCAACACAAAAGTCAGGACGTCGTCCTTATCCTCATCGGCCCACTCGCTTGCATAGCGTGCGGCCCAATAGCCAACGGCACGGTGCTTGAGCATCTTGCCAAAGACCGTAAGAAATACGGTGACGAAAGCGACCAGCACCAAGAACAGCGCGAGCGTGACGCCACCGCCGGTAACAATTGCCTCAATACCCGTAGGACGATAGTAGTAGCTATACATACCGACAGAGGCAATGGCGCCAAAGACGACCGTCAAGATCCATGTGACAACGTTGGCGACCAGGCCCGTCAAAAACTCGGGAAGGAACGAAGCACAGAACAGCTTGGTCTTGTTGTGCTTAAACGCCGCCCAGACCTTATCGAGCGAAAACGCGCTCTCGACACGCCCGGTCACCGCAAAGTGCATCACGGCGATGTCGGCGAACATCTTAAAGAAGACACCCAGAATCGCCGAGGCAATTAGCGCCAGGACAAGCAGGCCAAGCGAGCCAAACAGCGCAGCCTCGAGCGCATAAGAGCCGTAATAAGAATACGAGCCCGCAGCGCCAATTACCACGCCCTCCACCAGCGAAAGCACTACACCGATAACGGGAATGGCAGCGATAACCTCGAGCACGACCGAAATAACGCTCGAAAAGACTCCGAGACCAAACGACGTGGAACGCATCAGCGGACGATCCATGCCGTCATCGATCTTAAGCGACAGATCGCGACCCCACTCGATGCCAAAGCCGGAACCGCACACGCTCGCAATGCAAGCTGCCAAAAAGCCGATGGCAGCCGCAATGCCGCCAATAACGGGAATAAACAACACGAGCACCGACACAACGCAAATCAGCGCCGGCAAAAACGCGATTTGGCATACACGCTGAAGCACACCCGGAGTCTTGGTCATATCTTGGAACGCCTGAGCCACACAGCCCTTTGGCGCATTCGCCACGGACGGTTGCGGAACAAACTGCTGGGGCTGAGGCTGTCCCTGGGGAGCGGGGCCAGCGGCACCGGCATTAGGAGCACCACACACGCCGCAGAACTTGTCGTTATCGCCCATGGGGGCGCCACACTGCGAGCAGAACATAGAATCATCCCTTCGTATCTTGAACAAATCACTTGGATCGCAAACGATGTCTTTGGCATCATTATCACCCAATGTGAGGACAAATACTCTTAGATGACGTATTTGCAACGCGCGAGGCGCTTTTCGATTGTTTGATGAGTGTGTCCGCGCTAGTTCGTTCCGCGGAAGCCCTTACCGACGATCTCGGAGCTGTCGACGATAGTGATAAAGGCACCCGGATCGACTTCGCGCGCATAGCGGCGCAGCTGCACGGCCTCGCGACGGCTCAGCACGCTCATGATCACCGTCACGCACTTGCCCGAGAAGGCACCGTAGCCGCGACTGATGGTCGCCGTACGGTTGAGATGCTTGACGATAAACTCCTCGACCTTAAGGGGCTCGGAGCAAATGACCGTGCAGACTTTGCGCAGGTGAATGCTCTCAATGGCTTTGTCGACCACAAGCGTCTTGGCAAACAGGCCGAGCACACAATACAGACCGACACGCGGGCCATACAAAAAGGCCGCGATGGCCACGATGCCGATATCGACCAGCAGCAGGGCACGGCCAATCTCGAGCGTCGTGCGGCGCTTGAGGATCATGGCAAGAATGTCCGTGCCACCCGTCGAGGCGCCGATGTCAAAGACAATAGCGCTGCCGAGCGCCGGCAAGATGACGGCAAAGCACAGGTCGAGCCACATATCACCCGTCAGAGAGACATCGGTCGGAATAAAAAGCTCAAACAGCGAAACATAGGCCGAAAGCGCAAACGAGGCGAAGACGCTCCACAGGATTGCCTTGCGCTCCAAAAAGATAAAGCCCAAGACGACGAGAACCGCGTTGATAATCCACATAAAAACGCCGACGGGCAGGGTCGGGAACAGCGTGGACAGAATGACCGACACGCCCGAGGTGCCGCCAAAAGCACAGTGATTAGGGGTTTTAAACGCAACGATGGCGAAGGCCGTAAGAATCAGGCCCAGATTGAGCTCGGCAAAAAAGCGCGGGAAGCCCGGCTCCTGGCTGCGCTTTTGACCGACACGCTCGCCGCGCTCGATATCGGTGCGATCGACCACGCGCTCCATCGGCACCACGGGAGGACGATGCACCTCCTCGGCAGCACGCGATGCCGCCTCTGCCGCGGCGGCCTCAATCGCCCATGCCTTGCTTTCTGTTTCGTGCTCGTCGGCCATTACGGCAACCCCTCGTTAACAATTTGGAAACAATGCGCCCATTAGGGTAACGCGGAACGCGACGATTGCAACCCCTAGTTAGACGAGCGGTATGCCCACATCGGGGGGCATACAAATAACGGCCGGCCACGCTTTTGCTTGCGCGGTCGGCCGTTTAACGTTTTCGCAGATAAAGCCTGCCAAAACAAACCTGTCCCTTTTTGGAAGGTTACTCGTGCTGGCTGGTGCGGTGCTCGTACTCCTCGGGGGTGATGACGTCCTCGATGCGCAGGTTGACGCCCGCCACCTCAAGGCCGGTCATCGCGGCAAGGCGCTCGGTGACACGTGCCTTGACATCGTCGAAGATCGCGGGCGCATAGGCGCCGTACTCGATAATGACGGAGATGTTGACGACCACGCGATTGTCATCGGTGACCTCAACCGTCACGCCCTTGGTCAGATTCTCGGCACCAAACTGCTCCTGCACAAAGTGCATAAGGTTACCCTTCATGCCCAGGACGTGCGGCACCTCGCGGGTGGCCATGGCGACGATCTTCTCGATCACACCGTTGGAATAGGTCAGCGAGTCCTCGGACTCGTCTGTTTCCTCATCATCCTCGTCCGCGTCATCGGCGGACTCGGCCTCGACGAGCGCCTCATCCTCGAACGTCACATCCTCGGCTTCGGCGACGGCCGCCTCATTCTCCTCGAGCTCGGTATCGGCTACATCGACCTTCGTATTAAAAGCCATGGTTCCTCCTTATGCCTGCCGCGGATGCGACAGTCGAATACATATTAGCGGCCGCTAAACAGACGGCCGAAGAAGTTGACGATCCCGTTCTCGCCGTCGCGAATTTGGCCGATCACGGCGCCGATCAGCACGAAGAATGCAATGACGAGCGTGTCCCACAGGCCGAGCGTGAGCACCAACACGGCGAGGACAAAGCCGGCGACGGCACCGAGCGTGGTGTTGGGATGACGCACAGCATAGCTCCAGATGGCAGCGCCCGTACCCTTGATGAGACCCATAGCCTCGTCAAAATCCGCGGCCGCCGCGTCTTGTAACTCAGTTGCCTCTGCTTTGGAATCAACAGGTTCGCTCGCCGGCGTGGCGCTCTGGTCAATCGTCAGGCGCGGCGTACGAGCGGTCTTATCTTGATTGGTATCACTCACCGGAAACCTCCACGGTCTGGACGGTAGTCTTGGACGGCAAAAAACGGACGCGTGCGGTCGTGCCCGGCGTGCCGAGCATGGTGTCGCAAGCTTCCTCGATGCGCTGCTGCATCGCGGTAGCCAGAGATGCCACGTCCTTATCGTCAAGCGCGATAGCCTCGACCTTAAATCGGACGTGCGAATCGTCGGAGCCTTGGACGCGGGCCTCGACATGCTCGACCATCACGCGGTCGTCGCGCTCGGCAGCAGCCCTGGCACACGAAGAAAGCGCCGCGAGCGTGACCTCGATATTGCGCTCCCCCGCCGGATGCACGCAGGACGGCTCGCGACGAGCAAACATCAGGCGGAAGAAGCTTACCAGCACGCCGATCGCCACAACTCCGCCGCATGCCGTCACGACAATGCGCGGCATGGGGTCGCGCATCAGCAACATAAAGCGATACGTATACGGCCCCCAAAACTGGCAGACAAGCGTACCCAGCGCCACGATGGTAGCGGCAAGGTACACGATCGCTAGGGCTCGTTTGAGTACGCGCACGCGGCGCTCCCTTCAAATCTCGGCTCTCGAAATGCAAAACGGTTCGCATCATTATAAAAGAGCCGGGTCCGGTGCTCTACGCACGCGGATCCGGCTCATCTATTCCACGAGGCTTGCATGCTCGCTTCATTATGCCCAGATATGCACGGCTTAACCCGTGCGGGCGCTACTCCTCCTCGAGGGCAGCGATGACCTCGTCGGTCATGTCCATGGTGCTGTAAACATCCTGGACGTCGTCGAGCTCCTCAAGACGGTCGATGAGGCGCTGAACCTTCTTGGCGTCGGCGCCGGAGACCTCGGTCGGGGTGGTCGGGACCATGGTGGTCTCGGAGCCCTTGACCTGGACGCCCTGCTCCTCGAGCGCCTTGGAGACAGCCATGACCTCGTTGGCAGTAGTCCAGACGATCCACTCCTCGCCGGCGTCCTCGTAGTCCTCGCCGCCGGCCTCGGCGATGGCCATCATGAACTCATCCTCGTCACCGGCAGCACCGTTGGCGATCATGGTCTCCTTCTTGGCGTTCTCGTCCAGGATCTCCTTGGCGACGACGATCTGGCCCTTGCGCTCAAACTGGAAGGCGACGGAGCCGGAGGTGCCCAGGTTGCCACCAGCGTGGGAGAAGGCGGAACGGACATCAGCGGCGGTACGGTTGCGGTTGTCGGTCAGGCAGTCGACGTAGACGGCGACACCGGCGGGACCGTAGCCCTCGTACACGATGTTCTCGTAGACGGCGGCGTCAGCACCCGAACCAAAAGCCTTGTCGATAGCGGACTT
>CABTAA010000104.1 GCA_902482615.1 uncultured Collinsella sp. | reverse complement strand
CGAGACGCTGTCGAGCCACGCGCCCATGTCGCGATAGGCACCCTCGAGCGTGGTGCCCAGCGTGACACGCCATGCCAGATTGGCCTCGAGGCCCGCATCCTCAAGCGCTTGGCGATAGCCGCGCTCGCGGTCCTTAAAGTTGCGGATAAGAAGGTCGCCCGCCAGATAGCCGATTTGCTTGTGACCTTTCTCGATAAGGTAGTCCACGGCACGCAGCACCGAATCGGTGTTGGCAATAACTACGGCATCAAAGTACTGACGATCGCTCCAGCCATCGAGCACGATCAGGTGGGCGGCAGCGTTGGCAAACAAGGCGTAGTCCTCCTCGCCCAACTCCGTACCCATTAGCACAATGGCGGCGGCCGGATCGGCAATCAGGCCCTCGACCTGCGGGCGCACGGCGTCCAGGTCGCTAAAGTCGAGCGAGACAAAGCTCGTGCTCATGCCGTGACGACGCGCCTGACGCTCCACGCCCTCGATGACCGCAGGATGGAAGGTGCTCTCGTCCAAGATGGCGCCCGTCTTGCGCGCGAGCACAAACTGAATGCTCTCGAGCTGCGTCGACTGCTGATAGCCCAGCGACTGCGCGCACTCCAGGATGACCTTGGCGGTCTCCTCGCTCACACTACGCTTGCGGTTGAGTGCGTTGGACACGGTCGCAGGCGAAAAACCGGTGATGCGGCTAATCTCGCGAACACTTGCTTTGGCCATTGTTCCCCCTAGCAACGGTCACGGTCGAGCATCGTGGCCTGACCGCCCCGTGACTCGACAACTAAACGACCGCAAATTCAATCTAAACAGAGTAGTAAATGTTTATGAGCTAGTTTAGCCTGTTGTCAAGCGAAGTGGCACGACTATTCCCCCAACGGGCGCATTTGTCCATTTTAACGTTATTACGCAAGGTCTTCGCCATTGCTTGCTATTACGCGTCGGTACCATTCGAAGCTTTTCTTTTTACGTCTCTCAAACGAGCCCGCACCGCTATCGTCTCGATCGACATAGATAAACCCGTAGCGCTTACGCATCTGTCCTGTGGCGACCGAAACCAAATCGATCGGGCCCCAACAGGTATATCCCATGAGTTCCACCCCGTCGAGCTCGACGGTCTCCCTCATCGCCTCGATGTGGGCCCGCAGGTATTCAACTCGATAGTCGTCTTCTATTTCACCCGAATCTTCCGGCACATCAGGAGCACCCAAACCGTTTTCGACGATGAACAGCGGCTTTTGATAGCGATCCCAGATTTCATTCATGGTGACGCGCAGCCCTTTGGGGTCGATAAACCTCCCCCAAGGCTCCTGTTTTAGATACGGATTAGGCGCCGAGCGAAGAAGGTTCGAATCGAACTGACCTTCCGCATGCGCTTTTGCGACGCGCGTCGAGTAATACGAAAACGAGACGAAATCGACCAGGTTTGCAGCCAGTACTTCGCGGTCATCATCCCGATAGGGCACCTCAAAACCATGGCGGGCGTATTCCTTGAGAACATAGCTCGGGTACGCACCGCGCACCTGGACGTCGGTAAACATGTAATGGCTGCGATTCTCAGCCTGCGCAGCCAGCACATCGTCCGGATCACATGTAGCCGGATAGAAGACACCTGCGTTGAGCATGCAACCGATCTTCGCCCCAGGGCACAGTTCATGACACGCCCCGACCGCACGGGCGCTCGCAACCAATACATGGTGCACGGCCGTGTGAACCGTTGCATAGCGATTCTCCCCTTGCTCGAAGATGATCCCCGCCGCCATAAAGCACGCCTGCGTCATGATGTTGATCTCGTTAAAGGTCAGCCAATAATTGACCAATCCCCGATAGCGCTCGAACACGGTACGCGAATATCGCTCGAACAGGTCGACCAACCTGCGATCGCGCCATCCGCCATACGCATCGACGAGATGCATGGGGACATCATAGTGGTTGAGCGTCACCAAAGGCTCAATGTCATGCGCGCGACACGTCCTAAAAACATCCTCGTAAAAGGCAAGGCCTTCTTCATTGGGCTCGGCTTCGTCTCCTTTGGGAAAAATGCGGCTCCAGGCGATTGATAAGCGCAGGCATTTAAAACCCATCTGGGCAAACAGTTCAATATCCTGCTTGTACCTATGGTAAAAATCAATGCCCTTGCGAGCGGGATAGAAGCTGTCGGGTGCCAACGCACGCGGATCAAGGTCTCCCCGCATGACGTCCATGCGTTGATCGCCAAACGGCAGCATGTCGGAATTGGCTAAACCGCGACCGCCTTCGTTCCATCCTCCCTCGCACTGGTTTGCAGCCAGAGCCCCGCCCCATAAAAAATCTTCTCTAAACATTATGGTGTCGTCCTTTCTATCAAATTCCCGGCCCACACTGTCGAACGCAACGGACTCGGCAAGTGCCGCGCAACAGCACAGTACCGTTGCGCGGCCAAGGGGTCGGACCGCGCAACGGCTGGGGAGCATATTTGTGTAGTAGCCTCTTATGCCTCGACGGATTCAACGGCCTCAGAATCGCCGCTCTTGGACTTCAACGGCATCTTCTCCTGTCCTTCAAATCCAAAAATCATCGCCAACGCAAACGTCACGGCACCGCCAGCAAGACACCCGATGGTGCCAGGGATGATATCCTGAGCAAACATGAGCACGTTCATCCATGGGAAACCAACGCCAGTGAAGATATAGACGTTGGCATGAAGAAGGCTTACCAGCAGACCACCGACAGCACCACCAATCATGTTCCAGGCAAGAGCCTTCTTGTCGCGAAACAGGATGCCGTAGATGATGGGCTCACTCACGCGACCGAAGGCATAGGTGATGAACAAGTTCCAGCCCGTGGCTCGACTCTCCTTGCCCTTAGCGCGCAGGCCATAGGCGAGCGCGATGGCAAGCGTGGCGTAGGCTACAACCGCGGTGCAGGGGTATAAGATGGCGTCGTAACCGTTCTGGAGCGCGGCGGGCAATATGGCGGTATAGATCGGCACGTGCATGCCGGTGGCGATGATCAGATTCCAGAATGCGCCGATAACCGCGGTCGCAGCGGGACCGGCAACAGAGGCGAGCCAAATGATGAAATCGGCCACAAGGCCCATGACAAATTGGACGGCAGGGCCGCAGAGGCACAGCGCGACCGGCAACATCACGAGCACCGTACCCACGGGTACGATCAGAATGCGCAACATATCAGGCGAGATCTTCTTAAAGAAGCGCTCAACATAGGACTGGGCCCAGGTGATCAAGATGACCGGAAGAACAGCCTGGGTGTAGTTGACGAGCTGCATGGGGATGCCGAAGACGCTGAAAGGCTTTCCGTCCTCAACAATAGCGAGCATGTCGGGATAAATCATCACAACAGCGATGAGCAGTGCCAGCACAGGACTCGTTTTGAACTTCTTAGCCGAGCTATAGGCGGCAAACACCGGGAAGTAGTAATACGCCGCATCGCCCACCAGGGAAAGGATCCGATACAGGTCGCTCGTTTCGGACATAAAACCGGCGCCTTCGGGCCCAAACAGAATAACGAGCATCTTGAAGATACCGGCGACACAAAAGATCGGAAGGATCGGGGTGATAGCGCCGCTCACGGCATCGAGCAGCTGATTGAAGAGGTGCTTGGGCGCCAAGCGCTCCTTCCAGCTAAGCTGAGGGCCATCGAGTTCCTCGTCAATCGATACCGTGACCTCGAATCCGCCCTGCTTACAAACCTCGTCGTAGACCTTGTCGACCGTGGGCCCGACCACCAGCTGCACCTGCCCTCCGGCGTGCACGACGCTGATGATAGACGAGATGTCCTCAAGCTTCTCATCATTCGAGAGGCTTTCATCCTTGAGGTTGAAGCGCAGGCGCGTCATGCAATGCGTAACCGAAGCCACGTTTTCCGCCCCGCCCACAGTGGAGAGAATCTGCTCTGCCACCTTTTTGTAATTTGCCATCATTGGCTCCTTTGCACAATCTTGGCTTACTGTTCGAATCGGCAAAGGTCATGCCCCGAATGGCTACGGGTTACAATCCTTTTTTGGAGATGATCCGGTTGAGATGGATCATCAGATAGAGTTCCTCCTCCTCGGAGAGCGTGGCGTCCCACGTTTCACGACAATAGGAACCGATATGCTTCACGCACTCTGCCAACTGCGGAAACTCCTCACGAAAGTTCTTGTACATCTGCATGTTGGCGCTGTTCAGCGACTCGCCGGCTTGAATGCGCTTGAACAGGTACCGCAGATGCGTGGCGAAGCGGGTGAAATCAAAGGAATCGCGGTCGACAATAATGCAGAAATCGCTTTCGAGAATCTCGATAACGTCCTCGAGCATATCGTCGAACTGCTTTGCGGGCTCGGCCGTGGCTTTGACGGCTTCAACAACCCGTGCGTTCACGAGATTCATCGCAATACTGGCAATCTCATCCTTGGGAAGCCGCTCTCCGAGCTCCTTCTCGAGTCGCATGACGATAAACTGGGCAGCCTTGTATTCCTTCGGATACGTCTCCCGCACTTCATAGGCAAGAGGCATCGCGATGCGGACCCCCTTTTGGGCTCGCGCAACGGCAAACGACAGGTGATCAGCCATGAACAGCGTCGCATTGGTCGAGAGGTCGTAGGGCAGTTCGTTGGCAACGATGTCCATAACTTTCGCCGCAAACATCACGATATCCGAGGGAAGATCCCTCATGACATCTTGTCCTTTAGGATCAATGTCGTAAAACGTATGCTCGATTTTAGAAAGAGGGAGCTCTCGAGGAAAATCTCCGCCGAAACCGACGCCCCTGCCCATGGCGATGACATCTCGCCCCTGTCCGTCACGGCAAAGAACCGCGTTGTTGTTAAGCTTTTTAATTGCAAGCATGGTGAACCTCCTTTCAAGAACACTCACAGAAAAAGGCATGATAGCCAATAGCAGTGCTATTACGGTCATGCCTTACGTAACAATCCGTGTTGTATTGCTCTTGGGCATGCCTCCACACAGGAGTAACAATCCAAGATGCAGAATGCATTATAGCGCTCTCCCCGCCCCGGGGACCATCGGGCTGGCGAACGGTAGATGTCGGCCCGCCAGCGGCCACATCGAGCAGATGGGCGTGCTTCGATCCCGAGCCTAGCCTAGGATGCGGGCCATGCGCGCCTTGAACTCGGACAGAAAGCGCGGGGCGTCCACGGTGAGTGCCACAAGCGCGCTCTTGTCGGGGTCGGACAGGCGATGCTCGTCGCAGATAGTGCGGCCGCGATACTCGCCGAGCAGGTCGACGCGCAAGTTGCAACCAAGTGCGCCCACGAGCGTGGGATCAATCGCCACGGCAACGGCAAGCGGATCGTGCAGCGCGCAGCCGCCCAGGTAAGGGGCGTTCATCTCGTACGAGCCAATGTAGTGCTCGACCATACTCGCAAATGCGCAGCCCGCCATGGTGCCCGAGCCCGTCCAACCGGCAATGTCGCGGCGCGTCAGCACCACGCGATGCGTCACGTCAAGACCAACCATGGTGAGTTTGCGGCCCGAGCGCAGCACGGCGTCAGCGGCCTCGGGGTCGCTCGCCATGTTGGCCTCGGCACCCGCACTCACGTTACCGGGCACGGTCAGGGCACCGCCCATCACCACCACGCGACCGATAGACATCATCGCCGCCGCATCGCGCTCCAGGGCAAGCGCCAAGTTGGAAAGCGGACCGGTTGCCACGTAGACCAGGTCGGGGCCATAGGTGCGCGCGGCATCGATCAGGTAATCGACCGCCGCGTTGCCTTCGGCCGTCGTCGTGCCCACCGGCTCGTACGGCGAGGCGGGCACGCTTGCGCCACCAATGCCATTCTTGCCGTGGATGAGCGTGGTGGACGCCGGCGGCGTATAGGGCTCGGTCGCCTTTATGGGACGATCGGCGCCCAGGTACACCGGCACCTCGGGGCGACCCAACAGGTCGAGCACCGCCAGGCAGTTATGCGCCGACTGGTCGACGCGCACGTTGCCAAAGCACGTGGTAATACCGACGAGCTCCACCTCGGGGCTCGCGATTGCATAGGCGAGCGCCATCGCGTCGTCCACACCCATATCCAGATCAAGGATCAGCTTCTTGATTGCCATTGTTCTACTCCGCTTCTCCGTCTATTACTAAATCGTCTAAACCAAACACGCGCTCAACTTCGGCGCGCGTGGGAATCGACTGTTGCGCGCCCAAACGCGACACCGTTACCGCCGAGGCACGAGCACCTGCGGCCATGCACCCAAAGAGCGGAAGGTCCTCCAGGCGG
>CABTAA010000103.1 GCA_902482615.1 uncultured Collinsella sp. | reverse complement strand
CGGCCCCGGGCATGGCTACGTTGACTTGCTTGCCGCCTGAATGGCGTCTTGGCGTCTAGATACTTAGCTGATTTTTTGGAATGAAGGGGGCTCCTTGTTGGCAAGGAGCCCCCTTCTGCTTTTGGTTACTTTGGGATTGTGGGCACTTCCCTATTTGGCATCGGCCCAGGTTATGCCGGTGCTGGCTTCGGCGATTAGGGGTACGCGTAGGTCTACGACGTGTTCCATGACGTCTTGGACCATGGCGGTCAGGCGCTCGACTTCGTCGACCGGGCACTCAAAGTCCAGTTCGTCGTGTACCTGCAGGATCATGTGGGCAGCAAAGCCCTCTTCTTCCAGGCGGCGGCTTACGCGGGCCATCGCGATCTTGATGATGTCGGCGGCGGTGCCCTGCATGGGGTGGTTCATGGCCGTGCGCTCGCCAAAGCCGCGGAGTTGCGGATTTTTAGCCTTGAGCTCCGGAATATGGCGACGGCGGCCGTACATGGTCTCGGCGTAGCCCGTCTGCTTGGCACGTGCCACCACGTTGTCGAGGAACGTGCGCACGCCCGGGTAGGCCTCGTAGTAACGGTCGATCATGTCGCGCGCCTCGGCCATCGAGATATGCAGCGACTTCGACAGGCCATAGGCCTGCTGACCGTACACGATGCCAAAGTTCACGGCCTTGGCGCGGCTGCGCAGGTCGGGTGTTACCTCGGACACCGGCACACCAAACACGCGCGCCGCCGTCTCGGCATGGAAGTCCTCGCCCTCGTTAAAGGCGCGCACCAAGTGCTCGTCACCCGAGAGATGCGCCAGCAGACGCAGCTCGATCTGCGAGTAGTCCACCGCCAAAAAGACACTTCCCTCGCCTGCCGAAAACGCCGTCTTGACGGTACGACCCAGCTCCGAGCGCGTCGGGATGTTCTGCAGGTTCGGGTCGCTCGAGGACAGACGCCCCGTTGCCGTGATGGTCTGGTTGTACGTAGTGTGTACGCGACCGTCACCACGGCGTAGCGGGCCCAGCGTGTCCAGATAGGTGGACTTGATCTTAGACTTCTCACGCCAGTCCAAGATCAGACGCACGATTTCGTGGTCACGCGCAAGGTCGCTCAGCACCTTGGCGTTGGTCGAATAATAGCCGCGCTTAGTCTTCTTGAGGCCCTTGGTCGGAAGACCCATAACGTCAAACAGCACATGCGAGAGCTGCATGGGGCTGCCGATGTTAAAGGTCTCGTCACCCGCCAGGTCGCGAATACTGCGCTCAACCTCGGTAATCTGGGTCGCCAGACCCTCGGATAGACTGTGCAGACGGTCGGGGTCCACGAGCATGCCCGCGCGCTCCATCTTGGCAAGCACCGGCACGAGCGGCATCTCGATGCCATCGAACACGTTGGCGGCGTTCTCGCGGGCCATCTGGTCGCGCAGCGGTGCGACCAGCGCCAGCGTCAAGGCCGCCGTGCGAGCGGCGGGCGCAGGAGCATCCTCGCCAGCACCCTCTGCGCCGCGCACCGCAGGCAGCGTCATCTGCAGATAGGTATCGGCCAGATACGCCTCATCGAACTCGGAGCGGTCGGAATCCAACAGGTAGGCGGCAACCACGGTGTCGAAGATGCGCGTGGAGTCGACTGTCAGCGGATCCATGAGCTCAGGCTCAGAAGAATCGATGGACGAAAGCTCATGCAGCAGAGCCTTCGTATCCGGGCTCGCCAAGCGGCCCTCCATAAACAGGCGCGCAAGCACGCCGGCGATCACGCCGTGGGCGAAGTTGAAGCCCTCAACTTCAGCCGCCGCACAGCTGTCGCCCTCCTCGAGCGCGAACAGGCCCTTGGACGTCGCCAGCCACAGCGTGCGCGTCAAGCCAAAAAGCGCGCCCTCCTCCTTGTCATCGTCCACCACAGCGGCAATCCACTCGCCTGCCTCGATCGCGCGAGAGATCTCGGCGGCAGCGACAGTGAGCGCCTCGGCATCGCCGGCGGCAGCGCGCGAAACCGCGGGTATCTCAAACGTGCTGACAGTGGCCGCAGCCCCACCCTCGCCACCGATCAGCGACAAGAAACGGTTCTGCATGGCCGTAATGCCGAGTGCGCCCAGCGCCGCGGAGGCTTCGTCGGCAGAAAACGCCGGGAAGGACGTCGCCTCAAAATCGAGCTCAACGGGCGCATCGGTGCGGATGGTCGCCACCTTACGGCTCAGCAGTGCGTCGTCGATGTGTGCACGCAGGTTCTCGCCCATCTTGCCCTTGACCTCGTCGGCATGCGCGATGACCTCGTCCAAGCTGCCGTACTGTGCGATGAGCGCGCTCGCCTTTTTGGGGCCGATGCCCGGTACGCCGGGAATGTTGTCCGACGTATCGCCCTTTAGACCGTAAAAATCGGGCACGAGCGCCGGCGTAATGCCGTGATACAGGTCATCCACGCTCTCGGGCGTCATAATCGCCACGTCGGACAGGCCCTTGCGGGTCGAGACCACGTTGACGTGCTCGGTCACAAGCTGATACATGTCGCGGTCGCCAGTCACCAGCAGCATGTCGCAGCCGGCCTCCTCACCCAGGCGCGCCATGGTTCCCAGGATATCGTCACCTTCCCAGCCCTCAGACTGCAGAATCGGCACGTTGAGCGCGCCGAGCAGCTCCTTGATCATAGGGAACTGCACGTGCAGGTCGGGGTCCATGGGCGGGCGCTGCGCCTTATACTGCGGCAGCATCTCCATGCGCACGCGCGGCTTGCCCTTATCAAACGCCACGACCACACCGTCGGGGTTAAAGGCATCGATCATCTTAAGAAACATGTTCAGAAAGCCAAAGATCGCGTTGGTGGGGCGACCGTCCGGCGCGTTCATGGTCGGCGGCACGGCGTGGAAGGCGCGATGCATGAGCGAGTTGCCGTCGATAACGGCAAAAGTGCGGCGCTTGTCAGACATATTAAATACCTCGCTTTGGGCTGGGCACGGTTTGCTCACTCCAGTTTACACGCTCCCCGCCCCGCGGCCACCTCACATCAAGCTCCCCCCGCAACCGTGAGCCCGCGCGTGATACGATGGCTCACGGTACATCAACCAGCACGATCGATCCGAAAGGAGCCTGCGTCATGGAGCGTCCCTGCGCATGGAAAAAGTACACGCCACAGCAAATCGAGGAGCTCGAGGAGCTTTGCCGCGGCTATAAGCAGTTTTTGAGCGAGAACAAGACCGAGCGCCTGTGCGTCAAGGCCGGCATCAAGATGGCCGAGGAGGCGGGATACGTCGACCTGGAGACCGTGATCGCCGAAGGCCGCGAGCTCAAGGCAGGCGACAAGGTGTACGCCGCCAACCACGGCAAGGACCTTATGCTCGTCAACCTGGGCACCGCCCCGCTCGAGCAGGGCTTTAACATCCTGGGCGCCCACGTGGACTCGCCGCGCCTGGACCTTAAGCAGAATCCCGCCTTCGAGGCCGGTGACATGGCCTACCTCGACACGCACTACTACGGCGGCGTCAAGAGCTACCACTGGGTAGCCTCCCCGCTCGCACTCGTGGGCGTCATCTGCAAAAAGGACGGCACCACCGTCGACATCAACATCGGCGACAAGGCGGACGACCCGGTCTTTACCATCTCCGACCTGCTGATCCACCTCTCGAGCGAGCAGATGTCCAAGCCCGCCAAGGACGCCGTCGATGCCGAGATCCTCGACGTGATCGTGGGCGGCCGCCCCGTCAAGTTTGACGAGGACGACAAGGACGCCCCCAAGGAGCCCGTCAAGCAGATGTTCCTGGACATCCTCAAGGAGCAGTACGACGTCGAGGAGGAGGACTTCCTCTCCGCCGAGATCGAGGTCGTGCCCGCCGGCCCCGCCCGCGACATGGGCCTCGACCGTTCCATGATTCTGGGCTATGGCCACGACGACCGCGTCTGCGCCTACCCCTCCATGCTCGCCCAGATCGACGTCGCCAACGTGGAGCGCACGAGCATCACGCTCATCGTCGACAAGGAGGAGATCGGCTCCGTGGGTGCCACCGGTATGACGAGCCGCTTCTTCGAGAACACCGTCGCCGAGATCATGACGCTCGCCGGCGAGGACAGCCCGCTGGCCCTTCGCCGCGCGCTCGCCCGCAGCCGCATGCTCTCCTCTGACGTGTCCGCCGGCTTCGACCCAGGCTATGCCGGCAAGTTCGAGACCAAGAACGCAGCCTTCATGGGTCGCGGCCTGTGCTTCAACAAGTACACGGGCAGCCGCGGCAAGGGTGGCTCCAACGACGCCGACGCCGAGTACGTGGCCCTCGTCCGCGACATCATGGACGAGGCGGGCGTGGACTTCCAGACCTGCGAGCTCGGCCGCGTCAATGCGGGCGGCGGCGGCACCATCGCCTACATCATGGCCAAGTACGGCATGAACGTCATCGACTCCGGCGTTGCCGTCCTGTCCATGCACGCCCTGTGGGAGGTCGCTAACAAAGCCGATATCTACGAGGCCTACCGCGGCTACAAGGCCTTCCTCGAGCGCGCCTAATCAACCCTTCATCAGTTGCGGTGAAATACGGACTAAACTGGCCCATAAACGGCCAAAACAGACCGTATTCCACCGCAACTTCCTTTTTGGCAGAGGAGAGTTCATGCTGCAGGTCATCATTTCGCCCGCCAAGCAGATGCGCGCGGCCCAAGATGCTTTTGAAGTCCTGGGCATCCCACCCTTTGTGCGCGAGACGGCTCGCCTCCACCGCGCACTGCTAGATATCGAGCGGAATGAAGGCAGCGGCGGCCTGCAGGCGCTGTGGAACGTGAGTGACAAACTGCTGGGGCCTTGCCTCAACACCCTGCATGAGTTCGGGCCCATCCTGAAAAGCGGCGATCTCGACAATCCCGCACTCGCTCGCCACCTCTCCCCTGCCGTCATGTCCTATCACGGCATTCAATACCAGAGCATGGCACCCGAGGTGATGGATTCCGCGCAGCTCGCATGGCTGCAAGACCATCTGTGGATCCTCTCCGGCCTCTACGGGTGCGTTCGTCCCTTTCATGCCGTCGAACCGTATCGGCTGGAGATGGGCGCGAAGCTCGCCGTTGACGATGCCCGAGACCTCTACGCGTTTTGGAGCGACAAGCTCGCGCGGGCTATCGCCCCGGCAGGCTCAAACACCACGATCGTCAACCTCGCCAGCGTAGAGTATGCCAAAGCCGTTCTGCCCCACCTCGCGGGCGACGCCACGGCCGTCACATGCCTCTTTGGCGAGGGTATCCGCAACGGGAAGCCCATCCAACGGTCGACCGCCAGCAAAAAGGCGCGCGGCTCCATGGCGCGGTGGATGGCAGAAAACAAGCTCGAGGATGCAAGCGAACTTACCGCATTCAACATCGGCTATCGACACATCCCCGAGCTTTCAGACAAAAACACCCTGGTTTTCATGAACGCGCAGGCACAATAGACCCGCCGTTTCCAAACACCTCGTTACTCCGCCAAGCCATCGGCCTTTGCAATCTCGCTCGTCGAGCCATCTTGGTAGGTAATCTTAACGTGCTCCACCTCGGATACCGCAGCGCCCGCCGGGGGCTCCAAGCGCCATTCCGTCAGCGCAATGTCCATGGTCGTGGGCACGTCCCCTTGATCTTTGAGCTTCACCGTCAGCGTTTTGAGCGTCGCATCAAACGTCACGCGTTCGATTTCTTCGCCCGGAATAGACCCGCCGCTCAGCTGCAGCTGCACAAACTCGTCGCGCGGATACCAATAGTCGCCCGGTGCGGCAACCGTGTTGCCACCAGAAACTTTCATGGTCATAATCGGCAGGCCCTCGTCGGCTTCAAACCCCCAGGTGGCGCCGCCAGGACCGCCGAACGTCCAGATACAAAAGGCAATCACCAGCACGGCAAGCACCGCAAAACCAATCGCGACCAACCCATGGTGCGCACGGCTTTCCTCGGCCGATACATCCCATTGCGTCTCTCGATATAGATGCTTGTCTTCCATGTAGGCCTCCCCACAGGCACGCTCGTTAGGCCAATCGTACCCATTCGAGCTATACTTGAGCCCATTACATAAACGGGGAGCTTGCAGGACAAGACGGCAGGCTGAGATTGGGCGCGCCCGCCCTGACCCGCAAACCTGATATGGGTAATGCCAACGAAGGGAGCCGTGCCAATGAGCACACAGACCGAGCCCAAGCTCGTCACGCAAATCGACTTCGCCCGTGCCGGGCGGATCACGCCGCAGATGAAGGAAGTCGCCGAGCTGGTGAAGCAGGCCGTCGCCGCCGGCATCCAGCCCCCGACCATCCTC
>CABTAA010000102.1 GCA_902482615.1 uncultured Collinsella sp. | reverse complement strand
GAGCAGCTCAACGACGCCGTTTCGGGCGGCAACGTGACGCCTGCCGCCGACGTCGTGGTCGAGAACGCCGTCGAGGCTGATACCGAGGCTGCGGAGCCCTCGACCGAGGCATAATGCGCGCCGGGGATTTTGTCGGCGCCAAGATCTATCGCAAGCCTACCGAGGACAAGCGCACCAAAAAGGACGGCACGCCGCGCAGCCCTAAAAAGCTCGGAAAGATTCACTTTCCGGTCTTTACCCCGGGCGGTACGCGCGTGGTCGGCTTTATGGTCCGCCAGTCCGATATCGCGGGCATGATCGAGCGTCCCGACCGATTCGTAGCGCTCGACGCCATTGGTGTCTACGAGGGCGCCATTGCGGTCGATGACGTCAAGGACACGTACGATGCCGCCGCCGCCAAGCGCCTCGACATCAACCTGGACGATTGCATCATCTGGGTCGGTATGGACGTGCGCACGGAATCGGGCGACGTCGTGGGCTATTGCTCGGATGTTGAGTTCAAGCCACGCTCGGGCATCGTGCAGGCATTCTATGTGACCGCCGGTGCTGCTTCGAGTGTTTTGGTCGGTGACACACAGGTGCCGCCGACGATGCTGCGCGGCTACGAGAACGGCGCGATGGTCGTCTCGGACGAGGTCAAGTCGCTCGGGTATTCGGGCGGTGCGGCTGCTAAGGCCGCCGAGGCCAGCGTCGTGGTGGGCGACAAGGTCAAAAAGGGCGCCAAGGTGCTCGACGACAAGGGATCGGTTGCCGTGGACAAGGGCAGTCGCGCACTGGGCAAGCAGCTCGGCAAGACGCGCGGCATGTTCAAGGCCTTTAAGGACGAATACCAAAAGGCGAGCGGAGGCTCGTCAAAAGCTAGCAAATAGCGACGTACCAAATGATGGGAGGCGAGCCGGAGACATGTTGCTCCGGCTCGCTGTGTTTATGGGGGAGGGCATATGCGCCAAAACGGATCTAACTTAAACGGGCCCTCGGGTGCGCGTCCGACGGCGCGCCGCGACCTGGGGCAGCTGCCCAGCGGCCAGCGTCGACGTCGCCGTAAGCCCGGCGCGATGTACCTCAACCATAGCCGTGGGTTTAGCGATCGCAGCGCGCGCATCGGCAACGGGCGCTCACCGCGCCGACCGTCCCGCCTGCCCTATGCGCTCATCGCCGTGGGTTGCGCGCTCGTGCTGTTTATCGCTGCCGTCGTGGGCTACGTCAACCGCAGCGTGGACGTGGAGCTCAACGGGCAAAAGACCGCGGTGCGCGTGGGCTCTACGTTGCAGAATCTTATCGACGATCAAAGCCTGACCGAAACGTACGACGCCGGCGACCTGCTGGCCGTCGACGACAGCGTGCTCAAGCGCCATGGCGGCGAAAAGCTGTCGGTGAAGGTCGACGGCAAGCGCGTGAAGCAAGGCAAATGGGATAGTCGCGAGCTTGAGGGCGGCGAGAAGGTGACGGTCAAGGACGGCCGCAACGCATACGAAAAGCACGAGGTCCAGGCCACGACTATCGAGCCAAAGCTTAAGGTCGAGGGCACGGGTGCCATTGAGTATGTCAAAACCTGGGGCGTTCAGGGCCGCTCCGAGGTATGGGTCGGCGAGCAGTCGGGCAAGACGCAGGACCGCGGCGAGGTCGTGCCCGCCACCGACTGCGTAGTCGAGTGCGCAAGCGTAGCGCCCAAGGGCAACGAAAAGTACGTGGCCCTGACATTTGACGAGGGTCCGAGCGGCGCGACCAAGCAAATCTTGCAGGTGCTCAAGGAAAAGGGCGTCACGGCGACGTTCTTCCTTTCGGGCGATGCCGCGGAAGCCTCGCCCGCTACTGCCAAAGCGATTGTCGATGCCGGGTGCGAGATCGGTTCCAACAGTTACAGCGATGATTCACTCAAGGGCGAGGATCGCGAGACGGTGCGCAAACAGATCACGAAGGGCACCGAGGCGATTAAGTCGGCGACCGGCGTTGAGACGATGTTGCTGCGCGCCCCCTACGCCGCGTTTGACGAGCAAAACTGGATCGACTCGATGGACCTGGTGTCCGCCGTGGTTTCGTGGAATATCGATTCGGGTGACTGGCTGCTCAACGGCGCCGACGAGCAAGTATCGACCGTGCTCGACTCGATGACGCCGGGCAATATCGTGCTGCTCACCGATAGCGATGAGTGCGCCGAGCAGACGCTCGAGGCGCTGCCGCAGATTATCGATGGTCTTGTCGCCGACGGCTACAAGATCGTGACGCTCAGCGACCTGGTCAAGACGGACACGGCGTTGAGCAAAAAGCTCACCTCGCTCACCAAGGTTTCCATGCCCAAAAACGCCGTGTTCCCCCAACTCCCCGAGGACGACGACACCACAGAGTAGTCATTGGGGACGTCAGCGTTTGGTATGCCTGCAATGTGCAGCGCATAAATTCGGTGCCGCAGCGCGATGCTGATGCTATAGTTACTGCGGTTAATGAGGGTCAAGAGAAAGGTTACAGGTGAAATCCAAACCTCGACCATACAGTCGATGACCCCATGCAGGTGCTTTCTGCGCGTGCACGGGGTGTGAGCGCCGAGCGGCGTGCCGCCCGCGCATGCGTATACATATCTAAAAGTCCACGGATTGCGTGCCGGCATGGTCGCGCGGTCCGCAGGAATAATGATGGGGAGCACCATTGAATTATCTGAGTGAGATGCTCAAATTGCCGGTCTTGGACGTCGACGGCGAAAAGCTCGGCGTGGTTAACGATTTTGGCATTGCAACCGGCGAAGTTTTTCCGCACGTGACGTCGCTCGCGTTCCGTGGCCCCGGCAAGACGCCGTTTATGATCAGCTGGCGCAAATGGGTCGACCGTATCGACGAGACGGGTGTGCACCTTAAGTCGCCGGCCACCGAAATCCGTTTTTCGTACCTGCAGCCGACCGAGCTGTTGCTGGCGCGTGACGTTCTCAATAAGCAGATCGTCGACACGCAGGGCATGAAGGTCGTGCGCGTGAACGACATCAAGTTTTCCATGTCGGGCGAAAATCAGCTGCGCCTGCTGGGTGCCGAGGTCGGCGCCCGCGGTCTGCTGCGCGCGATCAGCCCCACACTCGAGCACGTCGTCGAGGGCTTTATGAAACACCTGGGCAAGCCGCTCAGCGAGGACATTATCGCCTGGTCTTACATGGACCTGCTCGATCGCTCGACTAAGAACATCCAGCTCTCGGTGTCGCACAAGACGCTTGGCGAGCTGCATCCTGCCGACATCGCTGACATCATCGAGCAGCTCGACCCGCGCCTGCGCGCGCAGGTGTTCGCGCAGCTCGACACGGCACAGGCCGCCGAGGCCATCTCGGAGTTCGATGACGACGAGCTCATGACCGAGATGCTCGAGGGCCTGTCCGATACGGACGCATCGTCGATGCTGGCCATGATGGACCCGGACGACGCCGCCGACCTGATCGACGAGCTCGATTACGAGAAGGCCGAGAAGCTCCTGCGCCTGATGGGTGTCAAGGAGGAGAAGGCGATTCGTAACCTGCTGGGCTATGAGGACAACACCGCCGGCCGCATCATGACCTCGGAGTTTGTCTCGCTGCCCGCCACGGCGACGGTCGGCGATGCCATCGAGGCGATTCGCAAACTCGACGAGGACTTCGAGAGCGTCTACTACGTCTATACCGAGGATCCGAGCGGCATGCTCACCGGCGTGCTTTCGCTGCGCACGCTGATCGTGGCCGACCGCGACGCCACGCTGGGCCAGCTCGCCTATCGCGATCTGGTCTACGTGTCACCCGACGAGGACCAGGAAGACGTGACGGACGAGATGACCAAGTACGACTTGGTTGCCATCCCTGTCTGCGACGAGAACCGTCATATCCTGGGTATCGTGACCTTCGACGACGCCATGGACGTTATCGCCGAGGAGCATCAGGAGGACCTGCAGATCGCCGGTGTCGGCTCGGGCGATAGCGCGTCGGACGACTCGACGAACGTGCTCAGCTGGTTCGTGCATCGTCAGTACTGGGTCGTCGTGTGGGGCATCGCCTCGTGCATTATGGCGACAGTGCTGGGGACGGCGCTGGGCTCCGCGCATCTGGTGGTGTTCCCCATGTGCGCCATGCCGCTCGTGCTGCTGGCTGCCTCGCGCATGGTGTCGTTCGTCAAGAACTACTTCCTCGAGTACGACGGTCACGACGACGAGCCCAAACCGTACCTGGGATTCTTCTTCCAGAGCACGGGTATGGGCCTGATCCTTTCGCTTGTTACTTACCTGTGCGCGCAGCTGGTGCGCACCGCCGCGTTCCCCGATGCCACTATGTTTGAGGAGCAGCTCTTTACCGGCTGCTTTAATATCGCTGCCGTTATTTGCCTGGTTGGCAACATGAGCGCCGTGATTTACCTGAGGGTGCTGTTCTGGCGCGATGAGCACGACCTCAATACGTCGGGTACCGCCATGAACGTCATCGCCGTCATGATCTCGTGTGTGGCGTACTGTGTTGCTGCGGTGCTGCTCACCATGTCGGTCATGGGGTAGGTGGTCGCGTGCAAAATACGAAGCAAAAGCCGAGCACCAAGCAAAAGCTGACCATCGCGGCCATCTTTGGAGCCATGGGCCCCGGTCTTCTGGCGGCGCTTTCGGGTAACGACGCCGGCGGCATCGCCACGTATTCCAGCGCGGGCGCCAGCTATGGCTATAAGATGCTCTGGATGCTTCCCGTCATGACTGTGCTGCTTATCGTGACGCAGGAGACCGCGGCGCGCTGCGGATGCGTCACGGGTAAGGGCCTGGCGTCGCTCATTCGTGAGCGCTTTGGCGTGCGCAAGAGCGTGCTGGCCATGGCGGCACTGTTGATCGCCAACACGGCGGTGACCATCTCGGAGTTCGCGGGTATCGCGAGCGGCCTTGCTCTGTTTGGCGTTCCGGCGAGCATCTCGGTGCCGCTCGTGGCGCTGCTGGTGTGGATGCTTACCATGTCGGGCAGTTTCCAGCGCATCGAGAAGATTCTGCTGCTGGTAAGCTGCGTGTTCGTGACCTACATCGTCGCCGCGTTTATGGCCGGCCCCAACTGGGGCGAGGTCGCGGTCGACTTGGTCGTCCCCAATATTCAAAACGACCCCAGCTACGTGTCGCTCGTGGTCGCAACGATCGGTACCACCATCGCACCGTGGATGATCTTCTTGGCTCAGAACAACGTGGTCGATAAGAATGCGGGCGAGGACGACATCGTGCTGCAGCGTATTGATACCGTGAGCGGCTCGATCGCTGCTGATATCATTGCGGGCTTCATTATCATCACGACCGGTACGGTGCTGTTCCCGGCGGGTATTCAGATTAGCGATGCCGCCGATGCCGCTCGCGCGCTGGAGCCCATCGCGGGCCAGTGGTCCACGGTGCTGTTTGCCTCGGGCCTGGTCGCAGCGAGCTTTTTGGCTGCCTGCGTGCTGCCGGGCGTTACGTCGAGTGCCATCTGCGAGGCTTTTGGCTGGGAGCGCGGCGCCGATCGCAGCTGGGACGAGGCCCCGGTTTACCGCGGCATCATTACGGCCATCATCGGCATTTCTGCCGTGTTGGTGCTCATGCCTGGCGTCGATTTGTTCCAGATTATGATGACCTCGCAGGTCATCAACGGCGTGCTGCTGCCCGTAGTCTTGGTATTCCAGGTGGTTATCGCGGCGGATCGGCACATTATGGGCGCCAACCGCAACGGCCGCGTATGGAACGTGCTTACTTGGGCGACTATCGGCGTGATTACGGTGCTGACAGTCGTCATGTTTGTCCTGCAGGCGATGGGCTACAGCGCTTAACGCCCACTTTTGCTTCCGAACGGACCGCAGCGATGGGCTGCGGCCTGTTTTTTTGTCTGCGATAGGGTGTTAGTCATATGGCAGTGGGCAAAAAATGCCAAATATGAGTACTGTTGCTAAGTGAATAGCATTTACATCCAAATAGATAATGAACATAACCTATAGTATGTTCATTAAAATTGGCTCCAATATGCCTTAAACCAGTCAGGCTGGCTGCTTTAGGGGGTTGTAGGGGTCGCTCGGACGTCATTTTGGGTGGTTTTGCCTGCTACTAAAATTGTAACAGTACTCATATTTGGCCTTTTTTGCCCACAGACCTTTGAGGTCGCGGCGAAAAGGGCTTGTTTTGATTGTTTGGGGCAGGTGCAAGGCACGGAAACGATGTCTGGTGGGGCGGAGCGGCTTGGAATTCATCCGTAGAGGTCTTCATTGGCTGCGCCAGGAGTGCTTCCGGGTGCCGGTGCAAAAGGAGTGTCCCTACCTGCCGCAGGGGGCGTCGGCCGTGGCCGACGCCCCCT
>CABTAA010000101.1 GCA_902482615.1 uncultured Collinsella sp. | reverse complement strand
GGTGCCCGCCGCCTTAAAGCCGGCCGCCGCCGTTACGCCGCCCTCTACGGCACGAATCTTGATATCGAACTGCTCTGTATTCATCGTCCCTACGACTCCTTATATCAAATAAAAAAGCGGGCATCGGTTGGTGCGCCATGCCAGCCACAATCATGAGACCAGCTTAAGAGTGGCGCCCCACTCGATGCCCGACTACCAAATCGCTAACAATCGAATGTGCTACACCGGGCACGCCACTGTGGGCAAGCCTCGTCGCTCGTCAAAACCAAAGACGATGTTGGCGCACTGGACCGCCTGGCCCGCTGCACCCTTGCACAGATTGTCGATGGCGCCCGTAGCCACCAGAACGCCCGCGCGCTTGTTGAGCGCGAGGCCGATCTGGGCGGCGTTGGTGCCGACGACCGAAGCCGTCTTGGGCTGCTGGCCGGCATCGAGTACGCGCACGAAGGTGCGACCGGCGTAGAACTGCTTGTAATGGTCGACAACGTCCTCAAGGGTCAAGGTATCGATAGCCTGCGGCGTAAGCGGCATCGTCACCGTAGAGAGCAGACCGCGCTTGAGCGGTGCCAGGTGCGGGGTAAAGACGACGCGATCGGTTAGGCCCAAGATCTGCTCGATTTCGGGCGTGTGACGATGCTTGCCCACGCCATAGGCCTCCAGGTTCTCGTCCGCGCTGCAAAAATGCGTACGGGCGTTGCAGGACTTACCGGCACCCGTTACACCGCTGATAGCGTCAACGATCACGAGACCGCTCTGGGCAACCCAGCCGGCGCGCACGGCAGGCGCGGCGGCAAGGCTCGTTGCGGTGGGATAGCAACCGGCGCAGGCGACCAGCACGGGCTTGCCGTCGGCGTGGTCGGATGCAGCGGCCTCCAAATCCCGGCAGAACAGCTCGGGCAAACCAAAGGCGCGGCTCTTGAGTAGCTCGGGGCTCGTGTGCTCGGCGGCATACCAGACCTCAAAGGTGGCCGGATCGCTCAGGCGATAGTCGGCCGAGAGGTCAATGCAGGAGACTCCCGCGGCAAGCAGGGCGGGCACCTGTGCCATGGCAGCCGTGTGCGGCACGGCCAAAAAGACCGCATCGCAGTTCCTGAGCTCGGGGGCGTCATGCGTCGTGAAGACAAGATCGCTTACGCCAGCGAAGCTCGGGTACACCGCAGACAACGGCTGGCCGGCATCGGCGTTGGACGTAATGGCAGCAAGTTCAAACTCGGGATGACCGAGGACGAGGCGAATGAGCTCGGCGCCGGCATATCCAGCCGCACCGACGATTCCAACCTTTAAAGACATATCTAACTCCTTGTCTGCAGTTTATGCACCAATGCGCATTCCGCAGCCGTCGTTATGAAGTGGGTTGAAACTTTAGCACCAAAAGATGCATATCTACGCAAATCTTTTGCATATTCATGCATTGAAACAGTCCCGACACATTCACTCGAAGGAATTGACAAATAAATGCGGGCCCCATATTGCCCAGTGCGCCTTACGGTGACGTTGCAATGTGGGGCCCGCTACATGCGAGAATTTGAATTGTCGAAGCTTGCTGAGAGACTCGTTTAGAGCTCGATCGGCACCCATTCGTCATGGTTGCAGATAAAGGCCTCGGGTTCCTCCACGCTAAAGAAGACGAGTGTGGGATCGCCTGCGCCCTCGTAGTGCTCGCCTAGGCGCTCCAGGTGCTTCCAGCCTGCCTCGCGCATATCGGAAGCGGCCTGGTCATCCAGACCCGCACGCCCGCGCAAGATGAGCCAGCCATGGCCCGGCCACCAACTCGTGGCCTCAAAGCGTTGATTTTGCAGCAGCTCTTGCCACACGTCTTTGGTGCGCGCCGTTACAAACCACAGCTTGCCGTCCTGGATCTGCGCAAACGAAAACGGACGCACATGCGGCTGTCCGTCAACGCTCGTCGCCAAATACCATGCCGGCACCGACGTCAGATACTCCAACACCGTATTCAATCCGTCCATGTGTCCTCCTGGCACTCGTCTTTTTGGGTCGGGGCTGTTTTAGCTGCCTTAGGGTTAGAGCTCCAGACGTTCCTCGCTGCCGTCGATATCACAGAAGCGGGCGGCGATATTGCGCACCGAGAAAAATGCAAGGCGACCGTCGTTGGCGCTCTCGTGATTCTCGCCGATGCCCACCATGTGCTTAAAGCCGGCTTGGCGCACCCGGTCGCTCACGACCGCGTCGTCCTCGAGCGCGGCCTCGCCAGTTAATACGATCCAGCACTCCCCCGGTTTCCAACCCGAAACCTCAAACTTGGGGTTCGCGCTAAGCTCGGCCCACACGTCCTTATCGCGCGAGGTGCAAAACCACAGCTTGCCATCATCGACCATGGCAAACGAGAACGGCCTCACGCGCGGCTGATGCCCGTCGGCCACATCGATCGTGGCGAGATACCACGCCGGAATACGCCTAAGATACGAACAGGCGCGCTCGAGCTGCGCCGTGCGGTCGTTGTCGGTCATAGGGACCCCTTTCCTGCGCTCGAATCGCGCCTAAACAAGTTGAAGATTGATGACGATGACGCAGATGAGCAGCAACGCCGTCACCACCACCGCCAACGCATCGCCGCGGCCAAATGCAAGCGCATGCAGACGCGTGCGGCCCTGCTCGCCATGATAGCAACGGGCATCCATGGCGGCAGACAGCGTTTCGGCATGACGAAACACACCCGTGAACAGCGGAATCGCCACACTGCCGAGCATACGCACGCCGCCGAGCGGGCCTCCCGTCACGCGCGCACCGCGGCTCGCCTGCGCATCGGCCGTCTGCTTCATCTCGGTGGCAAACTGCGGCATAAAGCGCAGCGCGATACCCATGATCATGCCGAGCTCGTGCGCAGGAAGTCCCACACGCGCAAACGGCGCGAGCAGGCGCTCAAAACCCGCGGTGAGGTCGAGCGTCGGTGTGGTGAGCGTGATAGCGCTCATACCGGCCATCATCAAAGTCAGGCGGCACGCCATAAAGGCGGCGGAATGCAGCGAGCCCTCGCTTATCTGCAAAAAGCCGAGCTGCCACAGAATGCGCCCGCTCTGGTCGGAAAACAGGTTGAGCACCGCGACCACCGCGACGATCGCCAGCAGCGGCGCCATCGATGACAGGACGCGACGAGCCGGCACCCGGGACACGGTATAGATCAGGACAACGAAGATTGCGACCGGGACCAGTCCGCGGAAGCTGCTGACTGCGAGCGTCGTGATCAGAAACACAAAGCCCAAGAGCAACTTGGTTCGCGGGTCCAGGCGGTGGATCGCACTATCGCCGGGATAGTAGCTGCCAAACGAAAACGCCTCCATTAGCAGCCCTCCTCTCGCGCGACCGTCTTGGATTTAGCAATGTCCGCGACGTTAGAAGGACCGTCCGAGCGACCGATCAGCAAATCTGCCAACTCGTCTGCCAGCGACTCAACCGTATAGAGGCCGTCAAAGCGCAGCGGCACGCCTGCCTTCGCAAGCGCCAACGCCATGCGCTGGGCAGCGGGAACACCCAAGCCGATTGATTTAAGCTCATCCGCATGCGCAAACACCTGAGCGGGCGTGCCCTCGGCAAACACCGCACCTTTGTTCATTACGACGATACGGTCGCAGCAATTGGCCAGGTCATCCATGCTGTGCGAAACCATGACGACGGCCAGGCCATCGCGGTGAAGTCGATCGATGAGCTCCAAGAAATCACTGCGCGCCGCCGGATCGAGCCCCGCCATGGGCTCATCGAGTACCAGGACCTCGGGCTCCATGGCAAGCACGCCAGCAAACGCCACGCGCCGCTGCTGCCCGCCCGAGAGCTCAAAGGGGCCCTTGTCGCCCACCGTGGCCAGGTCGAGGCCCGCGCGCGAGAGCGATGACTCAACGCGGCGGGCAACCTCGGCCTGCGACAAGCCAAGGTTACGCGGACCAAATGCCACGTCCTGTGCCACGGTCTCGGCAAACAGCTGACGCTCGGGATATTGAAACACCACGCCGACCTTGGCCTTAACCGCGGCGGCGTCTTTCTTGTTTGACAGATCGAGCCCCAGCGCGCGAACGGATCCCTCCTGGGGGCGAATCAGACCGTTGAGATGCTGAACCAGCGTCGACTTACCCGAACCGGTATGACCTGCCAAGCCCAGGAACTCGCCGCGACGCACCGTCAGCGATACATCGCGCAGCGCCCAGGGACTGCTAGGATCATTGCCCCAGAGGGCCTGTTTGTTCGATGTGCCCTCGGCGGCTGAGCGCTTGTGCCAACGACGACGCTCGCGGGCGCTCAGCGAATAGCTATACGAAAGGTGCGAAATCTCGATGACGGGCTGCTGCGCGTCTGCGTCATCGATTGCAGAGGAGACGTTGTCGGGAATACGAGGATCGGATGCGAAAGGCCGCCCGGCGATGCCTGTCCTACTCCGCTCGGTATAAGCCTGCGCTATATCGGCGACCATATCCGCCTCGCGCACCTGCGCGCAAATGGGCACGCCCTTCGCGCGAAGCGCCATGCCAAGACAGCACGATGCCGGCATATCCAGGTTCAGCCGCGCGAGTTCGTCCGCCCGCGTCAAGATCTCCTCGGGCGTACCGAGCATGGCAACGCGGCCCGCCTGGAAGACAGCAACGCGATCGGCCTCAGCGGCCTCTTCCATAAAGTGCGTAATCATCACGATGGTCATGCCGCGTTCATGCAGCGCATGACAGGCCTTCATAAGGCCCTTGCGCCCGCGCGGATCGAGCATCGAGGACGCCTCGTCCAAAATGAGCACGCGCGGCTCCATGGCGAGCACGCCGGCAAGCGCCACGCGCTGCTTTTGTCCGCCCGAGAGAGCGTGGGTCTCGTGGCGCTCAAAGCCCACCAGACCCACGGCCTTTAGCGCCTCGCGCACGCGCTGCGCGATCTGGGCCGATTCGACCCCTAAGTTTTCGAGACCAAACGCAACATCGTCCTCGACAAGCGTCGCCACAAGCTGGTCGTCGGGATTCTGGAACACCATGCCCGCAGTCGAGCGGACGTCGTAGACCAGCTCGGGGTCGGACGCGTCCATGCCGTTGACACACACCGTTCCCGCATCGGGCTGCAGCAGCGCGTTCAAATGCTTGGCAAACGTCGACTTGCCCGACCCATTGCCGCCGAGGATGCAGAAAAACTCGCCATCCTCGATGTTCAGATCGATGCCATCGAGCGCCAGTGCAGCACCGTCATAGCTAAAGGAAACGCCCCGACACTCAATCATGCGCGGCCTTTGACCTGGTCCTTCTTGGGCGTGATGAGATTAGAGACCGCCTTGTACACCGCCAGCGTCAACACCGAGTTGAGCACGGTCTTGATGAGGTTGAACGGCAGCACGGCGGGAATCATGAGCGGGGCGATCACATCGACCGAGCCATACCAGAACCAAACGCCGATGGTCAGGTTCGCGACCATGGACAGCGCCGTAGCGGCAATGACGCCGAGCGCCAGGCCAATCACAGCACCCTTGTAGGTGTGCATCTTTTGGTAGACAATCGCCGCGGGCAGAATAAAGCCCAGCGTAGCAACCAGGTTCATAAGCGCGCCGACCCAGTCACCCGTGGTGAGCGCATGGATAACGATCGCCATAGCGGCAACAGCGGTGCCGGCACCAGGGCCATACGCAAATCCACACACCATCGCCGGCACCAGCGACGGGTCATACGTCAAAAACGGCGCCGAGGGAAGAATGGGCAGCTGTACATACATAAACAGTGCTCCCAAGGCGCACATCAACGCCATGGTAACGAGCTGTTTGGTGCTCCACCTATTCGTGTTCTCAAAATGGATATGCTGCGACTGTTCAGACATAAGATCACCTGCCTCTTTCATCCGGACTCTAACCGTTGGTACTGGGATCTCACCAGTTCAGCCGGCATGCGAACCAACGCACATACGGGTCGCGGACTCATCGGCTCGGTCGCAGGCATCTCGCCTGCGCCACGGCGTCCCTTTGACACCGCCCGATTTACCGCCAGTGGGGAATTTCACCCCGCCCTGAAACAGCAATTGCAAGTGTAGCACGAGCGGATATTCGCGCAAGTATGCCAAGGGTAATTTGTGGCGGGGACCAGTTGCCGCAACAACCACGTTCCCCACCCATCCCAAAGTAACGCGCCTTTCGCGGCAAAGCCGCGAAACAGCGACCGGGACACGTATCCCCATCAGCCACGATCACCGCCCACGCCGACCTCAAGGCCGTAAACGCAGGGAATCCGGGGGCGGGACGGGGGTTTCTCTCCGGAACATTCCGCACTGATATCTTCTGTATTGAAGACGTCGATGGTGCACCCGTATAC
>CABTAA010000100.1 GCA_902482615.1 uncultured Collinsella sp. | reverse complement strand
AACTGCTTCGACTCAACGACCTCACCCGCCCCTACGGCCTGTCGCTGACCCACGAAGACGCCGTCGCGCTGCTCAAGGTACGGACCGACGCGCTTAAAAACAGCCGCCGCATCGAGGTGTTATCCTGATGCGTGTCGATACGCAGGTGGTCGGCACGCTCCTTGGCAAAGGCAAACATCGCAGCCGCGATACCGTGCACGGTGCCGTCGGATGCCACACGGTGCAGCACGGCGTACGGATTGTCGCTACGCCATTGACCGTCCTCAATTACGTCATAGCACTCGTCCGGGCCCGGTAAAAAGGCAAACGTCGCCACCACGCGGCCGTCGACTTCGCACACATAGCTGCCACCAGCGGCAATATCGGCAGCCAGCTGCTCGGCAGAAGGCGTGCCCTCGGGCCACTGCGTGGCGTTGCCATGCGCGCGCATAAAGGCGCGGGCCGCGTCATAGATAGCCATGACGGCGGGAATGTCGGTATCGAGGGTTTTTCTGATCATCACGCGGCGACCTCACGTTTATTGGTATCACTTTGATTGAGCAATGATACCAACGTTTGGAGAGAGGCGCGAAGCAGATGGGGAGCAAAAAGCGAGCCGCCTGGTCAAAGGCCAAAAGCGAGTTTTTGGGCGCTGCCACCGGCGGCGATATGAGCGACCTGTTTGCGCGCGAGGATGAGCGCCGCGACGCCCTGGATGCCGAGCGAGATGAAGCCTGGCGCTACAAGTCGTGCGAGCGCAAAAACCGTTACGACACGCGCGCCGTGGCCGAGGCCGTTATGGCCGACTGCGAAAACCGCGGACGCCGCGGGCTGGCCTGCTACAAATGCGAATACTGCGGCGGCTGGCACCTGACGTCGCACCCTTGGAAATAGACCCCACATCGGCACGGCACTGACGGAGCGCCGGTAATCGCACGCAAGTTACGGGCGCGGCGGCACTAAAACATCGTAACGAACTGCCTTGCCCGCAAGTTGATAGCTCGGCTTAACGCCGGCAAGCAACGGCCCCTTCACCGGCCGCTTGATAACCACCTTGCGCGGATGCACCGCAAGCGCAGCTTCGACCAGCGTCTCCTCATCGGCGCACGGCTGTTCCAGATGATGCAAGAGTTGGAACTTCTTTTTAACCGCCGCGCTCTTGGTGCGCCCGGGAAACATGGGGTCCAGATACACCACGTCGGGAGCGGTGAGCTCGCTCTGCCCGATCAGCTCAGCTGTATGGCGAAGGCCGGCAATGCTGTCCTCGCCCGCATGTAAGCGCATGCGCGCCACGGCTGTCGCAAGCGCCGGATCATCTGCCGCGCGATCCAAAGCATCCTTGAGGAGTGCCGCAATCACGCAATCCTGCTCATACAGATCGACGGTAAAGCCCGCGGCCGCCAACAGCAGCGAATCCTCGCCAAAGCCTGCCGTGGCATCAATCGCCCATGGGCACTCGACGCCTTTTGCGCGCGCAGCCTTTACCAGCAGCTCTTGCTGCAAACGGCCCTGCTTGAGCCGCGGATGCATGCGGGTGAAATCGGCGCGCAGCTCCATCGTGCCGTCGGTGAGCGTGAGTCCCTCGGACTTCCCGGCCAGCTCAAGCCCCGCGGCCCGAGCAACAGAAAAGGGATCGACTACGCCCATGGGTACTCCTTAGCAAGCAAAACGAATACGTGAGAGCCGTTTGTGTCGGCACCCCACCGTCCGCTATTGTCCCACATGCGACATGGCCCACAGCATCCCAATGCAAAGCACCGCCATCAATCCCGTGCACACGGCAGCGATCACGGAATCACCCATGTGCCTTCCCAACGACCGCGGCTCACGCACTTGCCTTGCTCCGTACATCATGGCTCCTCCTTGAGTCCAGCCCCTTGTTACGGCCTCATCATCGCAGCGCCGCACATGAGCTGCCATCGATTTGCCTTACAGCTGGCTTTCCTTTTTGAAAGGTTGGACCGTGCAGGCAAGAGACGCTTTCAACGCATGCATCGCCGCGTTGAACTACAATGTGCTTCACCATATGTGCAGTACATTGGGTGCGCCAAGTTGGCGTACTCGTATCGAAAGGACCAGCCATGAGCTTCACTCGCAAGACTCTCAAAATCCTTGCTCTCATCTACTTTGTTTTGGGCATCGCCAGCCTCGTCACCGCCGGCGTCGGTATCGCCACGGGCGGTCTCGATTCCACGTACGGTTCGTACGCCACGCTCGCAGCGGTCGTGCTTATCGCCAAGGGTCTCGTCGACCTTGCCGCAGGCGTCGCCGGTATCAAGGGCGCCAACAAGCCTTCGCAGGTGGACGGCGCGTTTAAGCTCGGTATTGTTGCCGCGGTCGCCACGCTTGCCCAAGCGGTGCTCACGCTTCCCGCGTTTGGCGGCGACGCCATCAACTTTGGCGCCTTTGTCATCGTGGTGTACGACCTGTTCTTTGTCCAGCAGGCACACGCCGTTAAGGCCGAGAACAAGGACCGCCTGTAAGCGCTCGCTTCTCATAACCTCTGCAGCCAAGCAACTAAAAAGGGCCGATCGCGCATCTCCGCGGTCGGCCCTTTACGTTTGCCCAAATAAAACCTACCAAAATAAACCTGTCCCTTTTTGGCAGGTTGTTAGCTGTGGCGGTACTCGGCGATGATGAAGTCGATATCGGTTTGGAGCGTGTCCAAATTTGCCAGGCGCTCTTTGTCGGCAGGGCGTGTGCGGTAGTAGTACGGCGTCATCTGGAACACCGCTTCGATGTCGGCCTGGGTCTGAAGCGTAATGTTCGCAGACACCCGCTGCATTCCGACTAACTCGAGCTCGGTGGTCTTCGGCAGCTTCTCATCGTTAAGGTACGGTGTGTCGTAGAGCACCTCCTTAAGCCCAAAGAGATGACGAGCGCCCGGCACGACGGTGTAGAGCGAGCCCTCGGGCGCCAGCACGCGGGCAAACTCGCGCTCGTTAAAGGGAGCAAAGAGCTCGGTCGCCATATCGAAGGCGCCATCGGCCACGGGGATATCCTTCATGTTGGCCACAAAATAGGTCGCATCGCCGCGCTTGGCGGCCAGGCGAACCATCTCTTTGCCCAAGTCGAAACCGTAAGCATCCACGCCCGGCACCGCGCCCATGGCGCTGGTGTAGTAGCCCTCACCGCAGCAAATATCGAGCAGCGTCATGGGATCTTTCGTAAACGCGGCGCGCCCAGACACCTGCTTGCGCACCAGCTCAACCATCGCATCGCGCAACGGCGCATAGTATCCACGGTTCAAAAAGTCACGACGGCTGCGTGCCTGCGACTTGGGATCGCCCATGGAGTCGCCGCTCTTGGACGAACGTAGTAGATATAGATAGCCCTCGCGAGCTCGGTCAAACCGGTGTCCGCCCGCACATGCAGCACCACGCTCGTCGTCCACCAACGGCTCATGGCAAACGGGACACAACAACATGGCAACTCCTTAGCGCGAACAACACAACGCCCACCATTGTCGCACGCCTTCCCCGCCTAGTCATTGGGGACGTTCTTGAATGACTAGTTAGAAGAGATAAGGAGTGTCCCCAGCTGCCGGCAGAAAAGGAACGTCCCTACGTGCCGACTGGTTGCATTAGGAGTATCATCATCTGCGCAAATAAGCACGAAAGAGCATATTAGAGATTGAGAGCATATGGCTGACACCGTATCTAAGCACATTGACATGACCACCGGCTCGCTGTGGCGCAATATCCCCCTGTTCGCCTTCCCCGTGGCCGCCACGAGCATCTTGGAGCAGCTGTCGAACCTCATCGCCACGGTCATCATCGGTAACTTCTCGGGCGACCAGGGAACCCTCGCCATGGCAGCGGTCGGCTCCAATGTTCCGCTTACCAGTCTTATGCTCAACCTGTTTATTGGCATGTCGCTTGGCTCCAACGTGGTCATCGCCAACGCCATCGGCCGCAACGATCAGAACATGGTCAAACGCGCCGTCCATACCTCGATTTTAATGGCGCTCGTGGGCTTTGTCGTCATCGCGCTGGGCGAGGTCTTTGCCGAGCCCATGCTCGCCGCGCTCAACGTTCCCGCCGAGACCATGCCGCTCGCTTCACTCTATCTACGCGTCTTTTTGCTGAGCATGCCCTCGATTTTGCTCTACAACTTTGAGGCCGCGATTTTCCGCTCCGTCGGCATCACCCGCATGCCGCTGCAGGCGCTTGCCGTGTCCACCGTCCTCAACATTGGCCTGGACCTCATCTTTGTCCCCGTACTCCACTGGGGCGTCGCGGGCGTCGCCATCGCCACCGCCATCGCCTACACCGTCAGCGCCGCTACGCTCTTTATTCGCCTGCTCAAGACCGACTCCGTCGTCCGCGTCACCCCGCGCGACCTGGCTATCGACCCCGTCGCCCTCAAGCGCATCGTTAAGATCGGCCTGCCCGCCGGCATCCAAAGCGCTGTCTTTGCCGTCGCCAACATCATCATCCAGTCCGCCATCAACAGCCTGGGCACCGAGGTCATGGCGGCATCGAGCGCCGCCATGAGCCTGGAGTACGTGTGCTACAACCTGCTCAACAGCTTTAGTCAGGCTTGCACCACCTTTGTGGGACAAAACCACGGTGCCCGCCAGATCGACCGTTGCACCAAGACGCTCAAGGTCTGCCTAGTCGAAGGCGGTATCGTCGCGCTCACCACGATTATCGTTATTGTCGGTCTGGGGCGCGAGATCTTGTCGCTGTTCAACAGCGATCCCAACATCGTCTCGATCGGCTATATCCGCGTATGTTCGATCTTCCCGGCGTACGCCTTTAGCATGTTCTACGAAAACATGTCGGGCTACCTGCGCGGCTTTGGTATCTCGCTCACGCCCGCCCTCATCACCATGATCTGCGTCTGCGGCATCCGCTTCTACTGGGTGTTCTGCGTGTTCCCGCACTTCCGCACCTTTGCGAACATCATGATGGTCTACCCCATCAGCCTGGGCACCACGGCGTTCTTTATGGTCGTAGCGGTATTGCTCTGCCACCCGGCACGCACCTATCGCGCCACCCAAGCCAAAGCGACAGCCCGCTAAACACCGCACTCAACGCCACGCCAGTCATTAATTGACAATATGTGAGCTCATGTAGTCGATAAAGCGCCTCGTGGCGATAGGCATGGTGTCCCAACTGCGCCAGGCTGCCACTACGTCGCGCGAGGGGGCGTGCACGATGGGCCGCACGCGAATATCGGCCCGCATGCCCTCCACAGTACGACGGTAGAGCATGCTCACGCCCAGGCCCTCCTCCACCATCGCCATGATGGTGTAGTCGTCGGTCACCTCGCTCGTCACGTGCGGCGACAGCCCATGCGCAGCAAATGCATCGAGCACCAGGCTCTGTTCGCCCTCATCCAGCAGCACAAACGGCTCGGACGCCAGGTCGGCGAGCGTCACCTTTTCCTTTGCCGCCAGCGGATGCGCGGCCGGCAACAATGCCACCAACTCGTCGTGATAGACCACGCGCTTCTCGAGCCCAGCGGTAAATCCGCGCGCCGTAAAACAAAAATCAACCACGCCATCGTGCACCCATTGAGCGTTGCGCGTGTAATCGCCCTGCTTGAGGGTGAAGCGTACGCCCGGGTGCAGCGCCCCAAAGTCGCGAATCACACGCGGCAGCACGGTACGACTCACGTTGGTAAATGTCGCGATGCGAATATCGGTCGACGAAAGCCCCAGCAGCTCCTGGCGCTTGCCCTCGAGCTCGGCCTCGGCGGTCACAATCTGGCGCAGGTACGGCAGATATTGTTTACCGTCGCGCGTAAGCGACACGCCCTGCTTGCCGCGCTCGATAATCGTGGTGCCCAGCTCGCGCTCGAGCGCCTTGACGGCCTGGCTCACCGCACTTTGCGTATAGCCCAGCTCGTCCGCCGCACGTTTCAGGCTGCCGCAATCGACCACCATACAAACAATCTGATACCGCGATGCCATCGTGCCTCCACATCGATGTAGCTGTAAAACGTTTTGCCAGGGCTTTTTCTGCCAACATTAGTATTTCTTAATCATACTGAAGATACATTCGCTTTACTACATCCACATCTGGGAGCAGAATCCTTTTTACGAAACCGTTCTGCAACAAAAGGAGTCCCATGGATCGCAAAAAAGCAATCGCGCTCTCATTTTCCGTTCCCGTCGCATGGGGCTTTTCGTACCCCCTCATGAAGATCGGCATGGACAGCATGAACGCCACGAGCATCGTTGCGCTGCGCTGCATCATCGCCTTTGTGGCCTGCCTTTTGCTCTTCCACAAGCGCGCTTTCCGCATCAACCGCGACCTTATGGTCCGCGCCGCCATCATCGGCGCCATTATGGCGACCGAACTCACCTGCATGTGCCT
>CABTAA010000099.1 GCA_902482615.1 uncultured Collinsella sp. | reverse complement strand
CGGTCGGGACGGGCAGCTTGGCGACGGCACTAAAGTAGAGCAGGCAACCGATGCCGGTGTTGACGACGCCGAGCTTGACGACGGCGCGCCAATCAATACTGGCGGCGACGCCGGCGGACAGGAATGAGGGAGCGCCCTGCGTGATGAGCGTGAGGACCAGCGCGGTCACAAAGGCGGCGCTCACCTGGAGCGTGGAGTTCTCGAGGCCTTCGATGTGTGGCGCACCCTTGCTAGCGATGACCATCAGCGCATAGCAAAATGCCGAGGCGATACCGCAGGCGATACCCGCAATGGGCATATTGCCGCCTAGACCTTGTGCTGCAATGAGAAAAGCACCGCAAGCAACGGCGATAAAGCCGGCGATTTTGCCGCCGGTCAGCTTTTCGCCAAAGATGAGCGGGGAGAGCGCCATGACAATGATGGGGCCGCAGTAGTACAGCAGCGAGGATACGCCGACGCCGATCGTCTGATAGGCGCGGAACAGGAAAATCCAGCTGGCGCCCAGTGCGGCTCCCGAGAGAAGGAGTGCTGCGGCTTCGCGGGGACGAGATGGTGCCTGCAACTTATGGCTTTGGGTGATGGCGAGGATGGTGACAAGCGAGAGCGCGCCCAAAAACGTGCGCAGGAGCACGATATCGGAGCTCGGCAGCGCGATGGCAGCGGCGATGATGCCGTTGGAGCCAAACAATAGCAATGCTGCTAAGTACGTAAACAGTCCGTTGTCCATGCGTTTCCGTCCCCTCTATATTCGAGCATGTTCACTATGGGTGAACTGGCAATAGAAGAAAAGCGAATATAATGCATGGCAAACATGATAAAAACGCATGTAAAGGTTGAGGGGTGCCGTGGAAACGAATATTCAAAAGATGCAGGTGCTGCTGGAGACGGTGCGCGCCGGAAGCTTTACGCGTGCTGCCGAGCGCCTGAGCTATTCGCAATCGGGCGTGAGCCGTATGGTGGCCGATCTTGAGGCCGATTGGGGCTTTAAGGTGCTCGACCGCAGTCGCGAGGGCGTGGCTCTTTCTGCCGATGGGCGGCAGGTCATGCCGGCTGTCGAAGCGCTCTGTGAGGAATTCACTCGCTTGCAGCGACGGGTGGATGAGATGCGCGGGCTCATGCGCGGTAAAATCTGCATCGGTACGTTTTCGAGCGTGGCGACCCACGTGCTGCCGCCGGTGATTGCGCGCTTTCGCGCCGATCACCCGGACGTCGATTACGAGTTGCTGATGGGCGATTACTCAGAGATTGAACAATGGGTGGCAGAGGGCCGCTGCGATCTGGGCTTTATCCCGCGTGAACCCCGAGAAAACGGCATGGCATCGCGGTCTTTGGTGCGCGACGAGTTGATGGCGGTAGTGCCGGCGGACTCTTTGCTTGCCACGGCGGAGGTCGTTTCTCTTGCCGATTTAGCCAACGAGCAGTTTATTCTGCTAGAACGAGGCACCGATGATGAGATTACGCCGCTGTTTCGCCGCGCGGGCCTGGCGGTGCGCTCTAAGCTGTCGACCTGGGATGACTATGCGATTATGGCTATGGTCGAGGACGGCCTGGGCGTGAGCATTCTTCCCGCGCTCATCTTGCGCCGCTGCCAGTTCGATGTTGCCGTGCGCCCACTCGAGGGGCATCCCCATCGGCAGATCAACGCCATATATCGAACGGCC
Source organism: uncultured Collinsella sp. (assembly GCA_902482615.1). GTDB lineage: Bacteria > Actinomycetota > Coriobacteriia > Coriobacteriales > Coriobacteriaceae > Collinsella. The sequence continues at coordinate 4,650 of CABTAA010000099.1, read as the reverse complement.
GATGTTTCGCTTGCTGCCGCCCGTTTCCTCGAATACCTCTAAACGTGTGCGTGTCATTGTCCGCTTTGGGCAAATCTCAGAGTCCGGCGCATTTTCTTATGAAATTGAACTTCCCGATAATGCGCCGCGCTATACTGCTGCCTAAATTGAACCCAGGTTCAATTCGTGTTCTATAAATTGAACTTTGCCAGCAAGGAGGTTCTAGTGGCCCAAGAGACGTTTAGCGATCGCCTGCGACAGACTATGTCCAATCGCGACGTTCGCCAGTCGGACGTAATCCGCGCATCGGAGATGCTCGGCAAAAAACTCGGCAAGAGTCAGATGAGCCAATATGTGAGCGGCAAGACGATTCCGCGGCGCGATGTGGCTGAGCTGCTCGCCCGTATTTTGGAGGTCGATGTTACCTGGCTGCTCGCCGGCGACGCCGATCAAGGCGAGGCATCATCACCCCGCAACGATTCCAAGCCCGAACCCCATCCCTCAGCTCAAATTGCAAGGAGCACCACCATGCGTACTTTTTCTAAATCCACCAAACTCGACAACGTCCTGTATGACGTGCGCGGTCCCGTCGTCGACGAGGCCGCCCGTATGGAGGACGAGGGCGAGCGCATCCTCAAGCTCAATATCGGCAACCCGGCGCCCTTCGGTTTCCGCACACCCGATGAGGTCATCAAGGACATGCGCCAGCAGCTGCCCGACTGCGAAGGCTATTCCAACTCGCGTGGCCTGTTCTCCGCGCGCAAGGCAATCATGCAGTATTCGCAGATCAAGGGCCTGCCCAACGTTCAGATGGAGCATATCTACACGGGCAACGGCGTGTCCGAGCTCATTCAGCTTTCGATGAACGCGCTGCTCGACAACGGCGACGAGATTCTGATCCCCAGCCCCGACTATCCGCTCTGGACGGCGTGCGCAACCCTTGCCGGCGGTCATCCCGTACATTATCTGTGTGATGAGCAGGCGGATTGGTATCCCGACTTGGAGGATATGGAGTCCAAGATTACGAGTGCGACCAAAGCCCTCGTCATCATCAACCCCAACAACCCCACGGGTTCTGTCTATCCGCGCGAGGTGCTCGAGGGCATCGTCGAGATTGCGCGCAGGCATCAGCTGATGATCTTTGCCGATGAGATCTACGACCGCCTGTGCATGGACGGCTACGAGCACGTCTCGATTGCCTCGCTCGCCCCCGACCTGCCCTGCGTTACCTTTAGCGGTCTGTCCAAGTCTCACATGATTGCGGGCTATCGTATTGGCTGGATGGTGCTTTCGGGCAACCAGCGCTGCATGAGCGACTTCATCATGGGCGTCAACATGCTCTCGAACATGCGCCTGTGCTCCAACGTGCCGGCTCAGTCGATCGTTCAGACGGCACTCGGTGGTCATCAGTCCGTTAACGACTACATCCGTCCCGGCGGCCGTGTCTACGAGCAGCGCAACTTTGTGTATGAGGCGCTCAACAAGATTGACGGCATCTCGGTGGTTAAGCCGCGTGCGGCGTTCTACATCTTCCCCAAGATGGATGTGAAGAAGTTCAACATCACCGATGACGAGCAGTTCGCCCTTGACCTGCTGCACGAGAAGAAGATCCTGATCACGCGCGGCGGCGGCTTCAACTGGGCTGAGCCCGACCACTTCCGCATCGTGTACCTGCCGCGCATGGAAGTACTCAAAGAGTCCCTCGAAGACCTCGCCGACTTCTTTGACCATTACCGCCAGTCGTAGGGGATAGAAACTCCGCACTATGAAAAGCTCCCTGCAGTTGTTTTGCTGCAGGGAGCTTTCTTGAATCGGCGGAACTAAATAACAATCCCGTTGCAGTGGTCGATTTCGTGCTGGATGATCTCGGCGGTGTAGCCCGAGAAGTTTTTGATGCGGTGGACGAAGTTCTCGTCCAAATACTCCACCTTAATGCGGCGATAGCGGGTACAGGGACGCTCGCCGATCAGCGAGAGACATCCTTCGCTCGTCTGATAGGCATTGACCTGCTCAAGAATTTGAGGGTTGCACATCAGGAGTGTCCTGTTGCCGTCCTTTACGCAGATGATGCGTTTGCGCACGCCAATCATGTTGGCGGCGAGGCCCACGCACTCGTGCTCATGCTCGTGGAGTGTATCCAGGAGGTCCTGCCCGGTCACGGCATCGTCGGGTCCCGCGTCTTCGGAAGGCAGGCGCAAAAAGAACTCGGATTTCATGATGGGCTTAATCATGGCGGGCTCCTCATGTCTCATGCTTTCGTGGACTTTTAATAATAGCGCGGAAGGAAAGCTGTGCGTCCGCGTTACAATCTTTCGACGTTGGACCATGTTGTCAGACTCGTCGTGTACGGCGTCTGGCGTAAGTCTAGGGCTCATTTTTCGCCCTGGACTGTTCCTCTGGGGCGATGCAACTGTCGTTCCAAGAGGAAGGAAATGCATGGGGAGCAAATCTCAGCAACAAGTTCAAGTAACGCCATCGGCCACTGCGGCGCTTCTCGTCGTTATGTATATTGCGGCCTTTGTTGCCGCGTTTAACGAGAACATCATTAACGTGGCGTTGCACGACATTATGGCGGCCTTTTCGGTGAGTGCCACCACGGCGCAGTGGCTCGTCTCGGGCTACATGATTGTGACGTCGATCTTTACGGCCATCATGGCCTTCCTGTCCGGCCGTTTCTCGACGCGCAAGCTGTTGTTTTTCGCATGCGGATGTATGGTCGCCGGCGAAGTCCTGTGTCTGATCGCTCCGTCGTTTAGCGTTTTGCTGCCAAGTCGTATTTTGCAGGCTGCGGGGTCGGGCATCTTGTTTCCGCTCATGATGAACGTGGTGCTGTCTTGCGCCCCGCGCGAGAAGCTCGGTTTGTATCTGAGCCTGGGCGGCGCCTGCATTACGCTAGGACCGGCGTTTGGACCCGTAATCAGCGGTCTTATGTGCACGTTGTTTGGCTGGAGGGCGGTGTTCGTAGTGCCGCTGGTGGGCGGCATTGTGGTCGCTGCGGCGGGCGTTAAGCTTGTTCAGAATGTCGGAGAGCGTTCGAATAACACGCTTGATATTCTGTCGGTTGTTATGCTCGCCGCCGGTATTACGGCATTTGTGTATTCCGTAGGCGAGTTCTCGACCAATCTGATTGCCGGTATTGTGACGCTCTTCGCCGCCATTGTGCTGCTCGGCCTGTTTGCGGCCCGTCAGCTCAAGCTTGAGCATCCGGTGCTTAACGTACGTCCCATGGCGAGCGTTCGTTTTTGGCCTGCGTGTTTGCTTGTGGTGGTGTCGATGATGACAACGTTCTCGATGAGCGTTTTGTTGCCCCTCTATTTTGAGGGCGCATACGGCATGACCGCACTTATTGCTGGCTTGCTCATTTTGCCGGCAATTGCCTGCAACGCTGTGACCTCGATTGTGGGCGGACGCGTGATGGACGCCCGTGGCGCATGGCCGCTGCTGCCGGTCGGTTTTGCCCTGATTGCCGTGGGGCAGACTGCCATCTCGATGACGGCGGCAAGCATGAACATCGGCGTCGTCGTGGCGCTGACCGTTGTGGTGTATGCCGGAGTCGGTTTGGTGCTGAGCCCCTCGCAAAGGGCCGGCTTGGAGACGCTACCCGCCGCTGAACATCCTCACGGAACGGCATTGCTTAACACGTGGAATATGATTGCCGCATCGTTTGGCCCGTCGCTGTTTATCGGTCTGCTTTCGAGTTCTGCTGCGACCGCCGGCGCCGCTGGCGCTGCGACAGACGTTGCCCAGGCGATTGGATTTGCAGCTGCCGTGCGTGTGGCGGCTGTAATTGCCGTGGTCGGGTTCGTGGCGTCGCTGGTGTACGCTCGTCGCGAGTCACACATGTCGCATTAATGTGTGCACATAGATTCTGCAGCTAGATTGGATGGCGACACCATAAACTAATGGACGTTTTGCCGAGAGGCATGAATGTTTAAAGCGCAAAGAGTGCGCGACGGGCCCCGCGAATGGGGCGATGATGCCCGAGAGGGCCAAGAAGGAGTCTCATGTCCGAGAACGAAGAGATCATGAACGAGACCGAGAACGAGACCATGACTGCCGAGGTCGAGGCAGTCGAGACCGTGGAGACCGAAGCTGCCGAGGTTGAGGCTGCTGACGAGGTTTCCGCCGAGGAGGAGGCCGAGGTTGTCGAGGCCGCCGTTGATTACGATGACGAAGTGCTGATGGACAAGATGCAGAAGGCCGCCCGCCTGCTGCGTAGCCGTCGCTTTGCTATTTCCAAGGAGGAGGAGGCCAAGGCCGAGCGCATGGCGAACATCGAGCGCGCCATCAAGCTTCTTGACCTCAAGCCTAAGATGGAGCAGAAGGAAATGTCCGACCTGCTGGGCATGCGCCTTCGTGAGCTCGATGGCCTGATGGCCGAGGCCGAGGCTGCCGATCTGGTCGGCCGCATCGACGACGCCGAGGGCGATATGCGCAAGATTGTCGTCTTCGCCGCCGAGGATGCCGCTGAGGGCCTGGTCGAGCTTGCCAACAAGAAGGAGAAGCTCCTGCCCGAGCTTTCTTACGAGGAGGCCACCGAGCTGATGGCCGCCCTCGATAAGGTTATCGCTCCGCTCGTCGCCATGGGTCTGGACGAGGATCGCGGTCCTCGCGGCGGTCGTGACGACCGTGGTCCCCGTGGTCCCCACGGCGGCCGTGACGACCGCGGTC
>CABTAA010000098.1 GCA_902482615.1 uncultured Collinsella sp. | reverse complement strand
GGAAGTCGCCGCAGTTGGAGCAGGAGCTGATCTCCTTGTAGGCGTTGTAGCTCGGCAGCCAGACCTCGACGTCGTAGGTCTGACGGGCAGAGAAGCCCAAGTCGCCGGTGCACAGGCTAATCACGCGATACGGAAGGCCCAGCTGCTGCAGCAGGTACTCGGCCTCGGCGGTCATGCTCTCGAGCTCCTCGTCGGACTCCTCCGGCTTAGCGAACTTGACCATCTCGACCTTGTCGAACTCGTGCTGACGGATGATGCCGCGGGTGTCGCGACCGGCGGAACCGGCCTCCTCGCGGAAGCAGGGGGTGAAGGCGGTGTAGCGGCGCGGCAGGGTGTCGGCGTCGAGGACCTCGCCGGCGTGCAGGTTGGTGAGCACGACCTCGGCGGTGGGGATCAGGAAGTTGTCGCCCGAGACGTGGTAGGCGTCGTCCTCGAACTTGGGCAGCTGACCCGTGCCAAACATGGTCTGACGCTTGACGACGATAGGCGGCCACCACTCCTTGAAGCCACGGCTGGTGTGCGTATCGAGGAAGAAGTTGATGAGGGCGCGCTCCAGGCGGGCGCCAGCGCCACCGAGAACGGTGAAGCGGCTGCCGGAGAGCTTGTTGCCACGCTCGAAGTCGAGGATGTCCAGATCGGTGCCCAGATCCCAGTGCGGCTTAAAGTCGAAGTCGAACTCGCGCGGGGTGCCCCAACGACGGCGCTCGATATTCTCGTCCTCGTCCTTGCCGTACGGCGTTGCCTCGCAAGGAATGTTGGGCAGGTGAGCCATGAAGTCGTACTGCTCCTGCTCGAGGGCGGTACGACGCTCGGCCAGACCGTCAATCTTCTCGTTGACGGCGCGCACGGCCTCCTTGGCGGCCTCGGCCTCGTCCTTCTTGCCCTCCTTCATCAGGGCGCCGATCTTCTTGGACTCGGCATTGCGCGTAGCCTGGAGTTCCTCGACCTCGGTGATGACGGCACGGCGCTCGTCGTCGAGCTCAAAGAACTTCTCGCGATCCCAAGACGTCTGGCGGTTAGCCATGGCGACATCGATGGCATCGGGGTTCTCGCGAACAAACTTGATATCAAGCATTAGATCCTCCGGCGATATACATTCCATTTAGGTTGCAACCTTGTACATGTATGGGCAAGTATATACTTATGAGCGTTTACGACCCAACTCAACTACGCAAGAAGGCACCCAATGGACGCAGTTTTTTCCTTTTTGTTTGGCACCCGCACCGGTTTTGCCATCCTTTTCGCCGGCGGCATCCTGTTATTTGCGATTCTTGCCTTTGTAATGGAGAAGCGTACCCATAAGATGTACGTCGACCGCGGACCCAAGTCCGAGGATGAGGAAGACAGCTTCTGGGACTAACCTGCCAAAAAGGGACAGGTTTATTTTGGTCGGTTTTATCTGGGAAAATGCAAGCGCCCCGCAACTGGAATTGAGCCAGTTGCGGGGCGCTTTTCGTACATGCGACAAAACCGCAGAAAAAACCTGTCAAAATAAACCTGTCTTTTTTGGTCGGTTTTATTGGAGAGTTGCGTCAATTGCCTTGACCAGGGCGCTGCGCATGCCGGCGTCCTCGAGTGCAACAACGCCCTTGATGGTGGCACCACCGGGCGAGCATACGGCATCCTTCATCGCCGCAGGATGCTGGCCAGTTGCAAGCTGCAGCTTTGCCGTACCCAGCACCATCTGGCTCACAATGCGATAGGCATCGGCACGCGGGATACCGTGCTTGACCGCCGCATCGCCCAGGGCCTCGATTGCCATAGCGACAAATGCCGGAGCGCAACCACCCACCGTGCCGCCCACGAACAGCAGGCTCGTATCGAGCTCGACCACCGTACCGAGCTTGCCAAGCAGATCAAGCACCACGGCGCTCTGCTCATCACTAAGCGTGGAAGCCTTCTCGCAAGCGATGACGCCCTCGCCCACCGAAACCGGTGTGTTGGGCACCGTCGAGATATGCGCGACGCCCGGCAGGACCTGCTCCCACTTGGCACTGTCCCAAGTCCAGGCAACCGACAGAACGACCTTTTTGGCAAGAGCATCCTTGAGCGGGGCGAATACCTTCTCGATCATGTACGGTTTGACCGCAGCGACCACGATATCGGATGCGGCGACAACCTCGGCGGCATCGTGGCAAGCGGCCATCCCACGCGCCTCACAGCGCTCAACCAGTGCGTCGTAGCGACCCGCACAGGCGCACATGTCGCTCGCAGCTACACCGGCAGCGATCCAGCCATCGGCCATGGCGCTCGCCATATTGCCAAAACCGACAAATCCAATCTTCATATCACATAGTCCTTTCAGACACATTCCTCAAAACGAAAGGTATTGTCCCACGCCATTGTTTCGTATTGCCGACCTATTTGTGATACGGCTCGCCACGGCTGATCTTGCAGGCACGGTAAATCTGCTCTAGCAGCACCACACGCGCCAGGTTATGCGGCAAGGTAATGCGTCCAAAGCTGAGCATCTCGTCGGCGCGGGCGCGCACCTCATCACTCACGCCGTCCGAACCGCCGATTACAAAGGCAATGTCGCTGCTGCCTCGCAGCATAAGATCGTCGAGCCGCGCCGAGAGCTCCTCACTCGAACGCTCCTTGCCCTCGATAGCCAGCAGGATCACATGCGCCCGAGACGGCAATGCAGCAAGAATTGCCGCCCCCTCCTTGTCGCGCGCGGCATCCACGCCGCCCGCCTTAGCCGGGTCGATATCGGCCACCTCGCGGATATCAACCTTGGCATAGGCACCTAGGCGCTTGGTGTACTCAGCGCACGCGTCCTTCCAAAAACGCTCCTTGAGCTTGCCGACGCAAACAACGGTATATTTCACGCGCGTTTACTCCTTCGAATCGTTTTGAACTTTGCCGGCGGTCAGCATCTGCTCGAACATCGAGGCCGACTGCGAGAAATCGCTCGGCAGCACGACCGTCGAGGTTTTACCCGTGCGAGCGAACTCCGTCATCATCTCGGACCACTGCGTAAACATGAACAGCTGGTTGGCCTCATCGTTGCCAACACCTGTCTCCTGGATAATCTCGAGCGAGTCCTTAATGCCCAGCGCGATGGCTTTGCGCTGGTTGGCGATGCCCTCGCCCGCCTTTTCCATTGCCTCGGCCTCGGCGGTCGCCTCGGTAACGCGCTTGATGCGGTCGGCCTCGGCGAGCTCCTGCGCAGCAGCGCGCTTACGCTGGGCGGCGTTGATGTCGTTCATGGAGTTCTCGACCTCGGTCGGCAGCGCGATCTTGGTGATAAGTGTCGACACGAGGGTGAAGCCGTAGGCGGCCATCTGCTCGGACACGGTGGCGTTGACGTCCTTGGCGATATCGTCTTTTTTGGCAAAGACCTCATCGAGCGTGTAGACGGGGATGGAAGAGCGCAGGGCATCGGTGATGAAGTCACGCATTTGGTCGACGGGCTCCTGCAGCATGTAGTAGCTCTTGTAGATGCCCGAATCTGCCGGGCCGGCGCCCATGTCATAGCTCACGTGGTACTGAGCAGAGACCTCAAGGCCGATAGTCACGTTGTCTTGGGTCTTAACGTCGATGCCAAAACCGTTTTTCATGGTGCGCAGACTCACCGTGGCGGCTTTGCGGTCGATCACGGGCACCTTCATGTGGAAGCCCGCGTTGACGATGCGGTTGAACTTGCCCAGACGCTCGATGATCACAGCATGCTGCTGTTCAACGACATAGCAGGCGTTGGGGAGCAGTAGCAACAAAATGATGATGGGAAGTAGAAGGCTCGTAAGGGTAGCGATGATACCGGACAACAGCATGGTTTCTCCTCTGATAGGCACGCGTTGGGACTAGGATACCCGCACGAAGCAGCTGTGTGACACCAACAAGAGGACCCGTGGTCAAAAAAGGCCAAATATGAGTACTGTCACCAGTTTAGTAACAGCGTATTTGGGTCAAAATCGCCTCTTTGAACCCGAGGTCTATCGAATTTACTTCGTTTTGTCTCAAGATTGGGTCAAATTAGCGTACATCTGTTGCGTAAAATGAGCAAAAATAGCTTCGTGAAATGTCTCTATTTTCATGCCAGTACTCATATTTGCCACTTTTTGACCACAGGGGCATCTACCGCGCGAAATCGATATGTCAAATCTGCCAAAAACGGCCCGTAACAAAAGAGCTCCCATCGCTGGGAGCTCTTTCATTTAATGGTGCGGGCGAAAGGACTTGAACCTTCATGGGGTTGCCCCCATACGGACCTGAACCGTACGCGTCTGCCAATTCCGCCACGCCCGCGTGCAGGAATTAGAATAACGGAGCGCCACCGCGAACGCAAGAACTATTTTTGAAAAAGTTTGCAGGCATTTTCCCAAGCGGCTTGCGCGATTGTTTCGGCGTCCTCACCTGTGCGATCGACACGGTCGTTAACCAGCGCGTTTGCCGTAATGGAGATCATTGCGGGCTCGCATTCAAGACCGCGGATGGGCTCCGGAGCCATATACGGGCAATCCGTCTCGAACAAAATTCGATCGAGTGGGGTTGCCGCAAATGCCTCGCGCACGTCGTCGTTGCGCTTAAAGGTGGCCGCGCCACCATAGGCGATATAGCAGCCCAGCTCCACAAAGCGCTCCATCGTGGCGCGGTCCTCGCCAAAGCAGTGCAGCACACAACCAGCCTGGGGCACACCCACCTCGCGCAGTACGTTGTACGCATCAACGTGCGAGGTGCGGTCCTGGTCCGTGTCCTCGTGACGCAGGTGCAGCTCCACCGGCACATTGCGGCGCACGGCAAGCTCGAGCTGGCGCGCCATGCAATCAATCTGCACGTTATGGGGCGCCGGCGCGATATCGTCGTCATAGTCCATGTGATAGTCCAGGCCGATTTCGCCAATACCGGCGCATAAGGGGTCATCAAGTGCCGCAACGACCTGTGCATGAACGTCGTCGGTATAGTCCGGCGCGCCATACGGATGCACGCCGGCAAGATACTTGATCTGCGGGATATCCTGCATCGGAAGAATCTCGCGCACCAGCCAGTCGCTATAGTCCGCCACGCTGCGCTTGTCGGCAATGGGGTCGAACATCGTCACCAACAGGTCGACGCCCGCGGCTTTGGCGCGCACGAGCGTCTCGGGCACATCCTTGCCCCAAAACGAAAGCAGATGTGCATGCGTGTCGGCAAGCGGCGCCAAGGGCACGGGACAAGCAACCGTCTTCTTTTTCTTGGTAAACGTCACGCGTTCGGCATTAGGCGTCATGGATTAGCTCCCGGGCCAGACGGACAAAGTCGGCAACATCAAGCGTCTCGGCGCGCGTGGTGGGTGCGATACCGCAAGCCTCAAAGGCAGCATCGAGCACGTCCTTGGCAAAGCCGTTGGCGCTCATGGAATTGCGGATGGTCTTGCGACGCTGGGCAAATGCAGCATCAATCACGCGGGCCACAAATTCGCGATCGAGTCCTTCGGGTACCACGCCGTCAACACGGTCGATACGCACGACGGCCGAGTCCACGTGCGGCGCCGGCATAAAGCAACGCGGCGGCACCTCAAAGCGACCCGTCACCTGCGCATACAGGCCGAGTTTTGCCGTATAGCCGCCATAGGTCTTGTTGCCCGGCACTGCGGCAATGCGATCGGCAACCTCCTTTTGCACCATGACGACGGCGCGCTTGAGCGCGGGCATCGTCTGGAAGAACCGGAGGAAGATTGTCGCCGCCACGTTATAGGGCAAGTTCGCGACAAATACCGTCGGCTCACCGCCGGCGGCCTGCTCAATCTGCTCCGGACCCACCTTAAGCGCGTCGCCCATGATAAAGCGGAAGTTGGCGTAGTCGGCGGCGTGAGCATCGAGCACCGGTTCGAGCTCAGGATCGGCCTCAATGGACGTAACGCACGCCGCTTCCTGCAGCAACGCAAGTGTCAACGTGCCGCAACCCGGACCCACCTCGAGTACGCGCTCGTCACCTGCAAGCTCGGCAAGCTCGCAGATACGCTCGATCACATGATTGTCGATCAGGAAGTTCTGGCCCAGGCGATGCTTGGTCGCAAGGCCAAACTCCTCCAGCAGCTCCCTGGTGGCCGTGGGGTTTGCCAAAGGCGAAGTTGTCATGGTTGCCTCCTTAGCATGATGGCGGCGTCTTGAAACAAAAGGGCATGGACCGTGGCGGCCATGCCCTTACAGCTAAACAGCAAATTGCCGATATGGCGCTCGCGCGGTCTCTACGCCAGACGCGGGAACAGCGGCTCGCCCTTCTCGACAGGCTGCCCGCCGGCAAGCAGGCCCCAAGCGCAAATGCCCTTGAGGTCGTCGGTCGCGGCCTCGTCCTCGCAGGACAGACGGCGCAGGGCCTCGGCAGAAGTCTGGGGCATGA
>CABTAA010000097.1 GCA_902482615.1 uncultured Collinsella sp. | reverse complement strand
GGGCTCGCAGCGTCGAGAGGTTCCGGCGTTTGGTAAAACGCCGGAACAATCAGTGCTCGATCCAGCAGCGGAGCGTCTCGCCGGCCTGCAGGTGACGCAGATTCTCCGCGGCAATGTCGACGACGTTGTTGAGGGTGGCGGCTAGATGGAACCAGCCAGAGACGTGCGGTGTGATGAGCATGTTGGGCGCATCCCACAGCGGGCTTGTCGCGGGCAGGGGCTCGGGGTCGGTGACGTCGACCGCGGCGCCAGCGAGATGTCCCGACTCCAAGGCGGCAACCAAGTCGTCGACGACCACAAGGTCGCCGCGGCCGCCGTTGGCAAAGAAGGCGCCCGGCTTCATCGCGGCGAAGAACTCGGCGTTCACCAGACCGCGGGTCTCGGGTGTGCTCGGCATAAAGGATGCGATGATGTCGGCCTCCGCCAAGCGCTCAGGTAGGGCGTCCATGCCGTCCATGTCCTCAAACACAATGGGGTAGACGAGCGGATGGCGCTTGATGCCGCGGACGTGCGCACCCATGCTGCGGCAGAGCGTGGCAAAGTGGCCGCCAATGTCGCCCGCGCCCAGCACTAGCACGTTGGCATTTTTGAGCGAGGTAACCGGTCCCAAATCCTCCCAGCGATGCTCGCGCTGCAAGTCGTGATAGCCGGGCAGGCGCTTCATCATGGAAAGGACCATGGCAAACATGTGCTCGCTCACGGCCTGACCGTAGGCGCCGATTGAGCAAGACAGCTTGGCTTCAGCCGGCACGGTGCCGGCGGCAAGGTAGTCGTCATAGCCGGCGGTCTGCAATTGCAACAGCTGGAGATGCTCGCATGCGGTAAGCAAGGCAGGGTCTATGTTGCCCAAGATCACGTCGGCGTTGGCGACCTGCTCACGCGTGATGGCATCGGAGCTCGTGTAGATAAAGTCCTCGCCCGGAGCGCTCGACTCGAGGATCGCGCGGTGACGATCGTTGACGGGCAACAAAACCAGGATGTTCACAAGCAGTCCTCTCCGCTCAGCCTGCCAAAAAGGAACAGGTTCATTTTTGGCAGGTTGTATCAGGCAAAACGCTATAAAAACGCCGGGCTACCAGCTCAGCAGCTCGTAGCCGTCCTCGGTCACCACGAGCTGTACCTCGCACTGGGCCGAATCGCTGCCGTCCTTGGTGCGCACGCACCAACCGTCGCCCTTGCTGATCTTGATGTCGGGCGTTCCGGCGTTGACCATGGGCTCGATGGTAAAGACCATGCCCGGAGCCATGATGGTGTCCACATCGGGCGCCTCGGTGGTAAAGCCCACAAACGGGTCCTCGTGGAACTCCTTACCGATGCCGTGTCCACCGTACTCGCGCACCACGCTAAAGCCGGCGTCCTCGACCGTCTTTTGCACGGCCTCGGCCATCACGGACAACGGTAGCCATGGCTTGACGGCTGCCAGGCCCGCCTCCACGCTGGCGCGGGTGACGTCGACCAGGCGCTGGCGCTCGGCCGAGACCTCGCCGATACAGAACATGCGGCTCGAATCGCTAAAGTAACCGTCCAGGATCGTGGAGCAGTCCACGTTGATAATATCGCCCTCGTGCAGCACATCCGCATCGCAGGGGATACCGTGGCAGACGACGTCGTTGATCGAGGTGCACACGCTCTTGGGATAGCCCTCGTAGTTGAGATCGGCCGGCGTGCCACCGTGCTCGACGGTGTAGTCGTAGATCATCTGGTCGATCTGGTTGGTGGTCATGCCCGCGGCGATGTGCTCGCCTACGTAGTCAAGCACGCCCACGTTGATGGCGGCAGAGCGCTTGATGCCCTCGATGTCGGCGGGCGTCTTGTAGAGCGTGCGGGGCAGAACCTCCCAGCCCTCTTCCCACAAGCGCTCGAGGCGCTCATCAAAGGCGCTATGGCATTTCTTATATTTTTTGCCGCTGCCGCACCAGCAAGCATCGTTGCGGCCGGGTACGGGTCCGTTGTCAAACATGGCTAACTTCCTTTCATTCGCAGCTAGTATAGCCCACCCACGCGTCCATAAAAGTTGCGGTGATATAGTTCCGATTTAAGCGGTTTAACAGCATAAACAGGAACTATATCACCGCAACTGATGGAGTGGGATGGCGGACACTAGCTACTGCGTGGTTTTGCTAGTAGCTCACCTGGCAGGGAATGCCGAGGGCGCGCACGCGTGCGGCGATCGTGTCGAGCACCTCGGGCGTTGCTTTGGCAAGGCCGTCGACCGGTGTCTCGCGCGCCACCGTGTAGATGGTCGCCTCCTGCGGACGAATGCGCTCGAGTGCCGCGAGCCAGGGGGCAACGTACTCCTCGCCGGTGTTATCGATGAGCTTGCCCTGATACTCGCCGGTCAAAAAGATCGTCTGGATAATAACGTGACCGTCAAAGCTTGCGAACGTTTCGATCTGGTGCTCGACGTCGTAGGGGCCAACAGGCTGGTCGAGCAGCTGGATAAACGTCGGGTCGACGGTATCGAGCTTGAGGATGTTGTCGTCGACCATCATGAGCGCGTCGTGCACCTGGGGGCGGTCGGCGCGCGCGCCGTTGGAGAGCACGGCGATCTTGGAGTTTGGGGCAAGCTCGTCGCGCAACGCGACGGCGCCGGCGATGGCCTGCGGAAACTCCGGTGCGGCAGTGGGCTCGCCGTTGCCTGCGAAGGTGATCACATCGGGGAGCTCGCCCTCGGCTGCCATCTCGCGCAGCTTTGCCTCGAGCGCGTCGAGTACCACGGCAGCTGTGTTGTACGGCTCATGACAGGGGCGCTCGGCGTTGAGGCCGTTTTCGCAGTAAATGCAGTCGAACGTGCAGATTTTGCCGCTGGCCGGCATCATGTTGACGCCGAGCGAGAGACCAAGGCGACGGCTGCGAACGGGCCCAAAGATGGGGCTGGCATTCAAAAACGTAGACATAGGCATATGCTCCTCAAGACAATTGTGCCTAAGCATAGCATCGGCTCCAAAGCAAGGTGCGGGCCCTTGCTTTACAAGTTTCGTTTTTTCACGTCGCTCATTATGCCGCGCCATGAAAAGCCTCGGGTCGGGTACAGTTAATCTGTTAACAAGGCGTAAGGCAATGCGGGTCCATCCAACCGCACCGACGTGCAACTGGATGAGCATTGATGATGGGGGCACAACATGGATTTTACGGTCGAGAATGCGGGCACCACGATTGCCTGTCGCGAATATGCCGGCCCGGATGTGTCGCCTGATACTCCTGCCTTGGTGTGCGTACACGGCGCTTGTGTCGACGGCACATTTTTTGACGGTATCGCTTGCGAGCTCAGCCGCAACTACCGTGTAATTGCCTACGACCGCCGCGGCTGCGGTGGCAGCAGCGATGCGGCAGACGGCAGCTATGATCTTTCCACTCAGGCCGCCGACCTGCAGGCCGTGATCGAACACGTTGGCGCTCCGGCAAATGTGCTTGCGCATAGCGCCGGTACGTTGGTGGCGCTGGAGCTTCTTCGTACCGAACCCAATCTCGTCGCCCGTGCGATTCTGCATGAGCCGGCTGTGTCGGCCGAAGGCGTCGGTATGGGCGCAGCTCCGGTTTTGCTCGATATGATTGCGGCTGGAAAGGTTTCAAGGGCGCTCCGGCTTTTCTTGGGAGCCCTCGGCGACTTGGACCCCGAGGCTCCCGGGACGACCGAAGCGGAAGCCAAACATGCCCTGCGCAATGGTCGTTGCTTTATGGCGAACGAATATGGAACAAATATGACATATGCTCCCGACTGGGAGCGCGCCCGCGCGTCAAAGGCGGTGTCGGCCGTGTTTTTGGGCGAGCTCTCGGTCGGTACGCCCCGCGAGGCTGGCACGCGAGCGGCTGCCGAATATCTCGATTGCCCCCTCGTGACGATCCCGGGCGCGCATAACGGTCTGCGCGATCGCCCCGTTACGGCGGCAAACGCCGTTCGCGATGTCTTGGAGCGTTAGCGCGCTCGATGACCTGCGGGGAGAGGGGCTGTTAGCGTTTCGTCATTGTTAACGAATACGCCAATAACCACGCGCCCGCGGCTCCATCACCGCCGTTTGCCAGGTCATAAAAATGTAACAGCATTCACGTGCTTACCTGCATCGGCAAGGTGTTACTCTTGTAGCATTTGGAACCCACCGCTACCATGCGAAACTATCGAAGGGGCCCCATATGCTCAATAATCACGAGGTCAATCTAACCGACGAGGAGGCTGCCGCTGAGGTCGCCCGCGTCGCGAAGACCTACCCCGTGGTGCGTTTGCTGTCGGCCGATCAGATTAAGAGCGAGCCTAACTGCCTGCTCGCCGGCAATCGGTGCCCTTGTCTGCGCCAGTCAAGTCTTGAGGCCTTGGCAGGTTCCGATGATGTATCGGAGCAGCTGCTCAATGATGGTAACGAGTACCGCGCTCGCCTGCGCCCTCTGAAGGTCGAGGGCGAGCCTCACGTCCTGCTGATGGTGCGTCCGATCGATGAGCAAGAGGCTGCAGAAGAGGACCTTGTCTACACCGACGTGCTGACGAGTGTGCGCAATCGCCGATATTACAAGGAAAAGCTCCGTAGCGCCCGCATGAATGCCGGCGTTGCGGTGATCGACCTTGATGATTTTAGGGTCTTCAACGATACGTGTGGCCGCCATGCCGGCGACCTTGCGCTCGGTGCTGTGGCGACAGCCATACGCAGCGGAATTCGTTCGACTGACGAGCTTGTGCGCTATGGCTGCGACAAGTTTGTGGTCGTCATGCCCAATATTCCCTCCGATGACTTCACCCGTCGCCTGCATCAGGTGTCCGATGCCGTTCATTCCACGATTGTTCCGGGCCATGAGTACGTGAGCTTGACGGCATGTGTTGGTGGCGTTCGCATTCATGGCGAGACGGTCGATGAGGGAGTTGGCCGCGCTGTCCAGTTATTGAGCCGCGCTAAGGCAAAAGCCGGTACGGTCGTGACCGATGCCGATTCCATCGAAGCCTTCCAAAGCGACAAGCCTTTGGTGCTTATTGTCGATGACTCCGACATGAACCGAGCCATTCTCAAAGAGATGCTCAAGGACGAGTATTGCATCCTCGAGGCCGATAGCGGTCGTGCGGCGCTCGACATGGTCGACCGCTATGGCGATGAGTTGTCGCTCGTGCTGCTGGATATTGTCATGCCGGGCATAAGCGGCTTTGAGGTGCTGGCCGATCTGTCGCGCCGATCGGGTATCGACAATCTGCCTTTCATCATGATTTCGAGCGAAGATTCCGATGATATGGTTCTGCGCGCGTACGAGCTGGGCGCCTCGGACTATATCAACCGCCCGTTTGACTCCCGTGTCGTGCGCCGGCGTGTAAGCAACACCATCCGCCTATACGCCAAACAGCGCCGCCTGACGAGTTTGCTGTCCCAGCAGTACAACGAGCGCGTCAAGAACAGTCGCATGCTCATCGACATCATGGCCGGCGTCATGGAGCTTCGCAACGGCGAGAGCGGCAGGCACGTTACGAACATCGAGAAGCTGACCGAGCTGCTGCTTGGCTGTCTGGTTCAGCGTAGCGACACCATCTCCCTTGACAATGAGGAACGCTCTACGATTGCCCTGGCTTCGGCGCTGCACGATATCGGCAAGATGTCGATTGACGATGCGATCCTCAACAAGCCCGGGCGCCTTACGTCCGAGGAGTTCGAGATTATGAAGACGCATACTACGATTGGCGCCGACATGTTGCTTGAGCTGGGCCGACATCTCGTCGGCAATGCGCTTATGGAATATGCGTACCAGATTGCGCGTTGGCACCACGAGCGCTGGGACGGCAAGGGTTATCCCGATGGCCTTAAGGGCGACGAAATTCCCATTGCCGCACAGGTGGTTTCGGTGGCCGACGTGTACGATGCCCTGACGAGCGTGCGCGTGTACAAGGACGCTATCCCGCACAAGGAGGCGATCCAGATGATCTTGGACGGTAAGTGCGGTGAGTTTAACCCGCTGTTGCTCGACTGCCTGCTCGAGGTGCAAGACCGTATTGCCGAGACGTTGGCACGCCCCGCCGACGTTGTCGCGTTTCCCACGATTTAGTTTGACCAAAGGAGTTTTAATCCATGATTTCCATGCGTGAGGCGTATGAGAAGATCGGCGCCAATTATGATGACGCGTGCGCTCGGCTGATGGGCGGGGAAATGCTTGCCCGCTTTGCCCTCAAGTTTTTGGATGACGAGAGCATGGACAAGCTGGAGGCCGCCATGGCGGCGGGAGACGCCAAAGGTGCGTTTATGGCAGCGCACACGCTCAAGGGCGTGAGCCAGAACCTGGGATTCGATAATCTGTACGAGCCGGCGGTTGTGGTGACCGAAGCACTGCGCGGCGCCGATGCCGTTGACGGCGCTCGCGAGGGAATGCATGCGCTGCAGCAACGATCGCGTCGAAAATGTTGGTGTAAGGGTGACGCCCTAGCGCCCGTTTAACGAA
>CABTAA010000096.1 GCA_902482615.1 uncultured Collinsella sp. | reverse complement strand
AAATATTGAGGGCTGGGCCGCCGATTATCGCCGCCGTCTGCACGAGGACGACGAGGTATAACGTTTTACCAAGCATCTAAGGAGCTGTTCCCATGGGGGGCGGCTCCTTTTTCTATCGTGACCTGCGCGGCCGGATGAGTGGTCGGTTCGTGTCCGTTGACGGTAAAGACGTTATCAAGACTCGATAAACCCCGCCGCGCGGTTACAATGCAAAAAGGCATCTATATGGCATTCGATATATAAAGGAGAAGGGTAATGCCGATTAATGATCCCGAGAAGTCGGAGAATATGCGCAAGTCCATCCGCGTGTATTCCGGTTCCTCCAACCGTCCCCTCGCTCAGAAGATTGCTGAGTACCTTGGGGTCGAGCTTTCGGGCCTTACGCTAAAGCAGTTCGCCAATGGTGAGATTTACGCCCGCTACGACGAGACCGTCCGCGGCGCCGACGTCTTCCTGATTCAGTCCGTGGCCGGCGGCAACGTCAACGACATGCTCATGGAGCTGCTCATCGCCACCGACGCTGCCAAGCGCGCATCCGCCCGCTCCATCACCGCCGTTATCACCCACTACGGCTATGCCCGCCAGGACCGCAAGGCCGGCCCGCGCGAGCCCATCACCGCCCGCCTCGTCGCCAACCTGCTCGAGCGCGCCGGCGTCAATCGCATCATCACCCTCGACCTGCACCAGGGCCAGATCCAGGGCTTCTTTGATATCCCGGTTAACCACCTGTCCGCGCTGCCGCTGTTTGGCCAGTACTACAACGACATGCACTTCGACACCGACAACCTGGTTGTCGTCTCCCCCGACGTGGGTCGCGCCAAGGCCGCCAAGAAGCTGTCCGACATGCTCGGCTGCGACCTGGCCATCGCCCACAAGGGCCGTCCGCGCCACAACGCCGCCGAGGTCATGGGCATCATCGGTGACATCAAGGGCAAGACCTGCATCATCAACGACGACATGATCGACACCGCTGGCACCCTGTGCGCCAACGTCAAAGAGCTCAAGGCTATGGGCGCTGGCGACATCTACGTCTGCGCCACCCACGGCATCTTCTCCGGTCCGGCCATCGAGCGTCTGAACGACGCCCCGATCGTCGAGTGCCTCGTCACCGACGCCATTCCCGTCGAGGTCGGCGGCAAGATCAAGACCATCTCAGTCGCCGAGGAGTTCGCTCAGGCCATCTCCGCCGTTTACCACGAGGAGCCCGTCTCCACGCTCGTCGGCGGCGATTTCGCGCTGTAGTCGCATCGTCCTTGCAACCCGGCGCATCGCCGTCGGAACAGAAGAAACCCCCGCGCTCCCCCTTGCTTCGCAAAGGTCGCGCGGGGGTTTCTTCTGTTCCGACGGCTCGCTCTGCCGCGGCCGCGCTTTTGTCTGGTGGGATTTCGCTGAAGCAAAGCCTCGCCTTCGGCGGGCGTGGTAGCCTTTGTCGTTGATTAAACTTTTTATGTAACGAAAGGATAAACATGGCAGCTGCACAGCCGCTTAAGATTCGCATGGTTGCCGGACTTGGCAACCCTGGCGATGAGTATGCCGAAACCCGCCACAACGCTGGCTTCAAAGCGATCGATGAGTTGGCCCGTCAGGCCGGCGTCACGTACTGGAAAAACCAGGCCGGCGCCGAGATCGCACTCATCAATATCAACGATGCTGAGGAAGAGGGCGGCAAGCGCCAGATCGTGCTGGTCAAACCGCAGTCGTATATGAATACCTCGGGTGGCCCCATCTCCAAGCTCTGCCGCGAGTACAAAATCAAGGTCGAGGAGCTGCTCGTGATCCACGACGAGCTCGACATTCCCGCCGGCGACGTACGTGTTAAGGTGGGCGGCGGCCACGCCGGTCACAACGGCCTGCGCTCCATCATCGACAAGATGGGCAGCCGCGACTTCAGCCGCATCCGCACCGGCATCGGCAACCCTCCCGGCAAGATGGCCGTCGCCGACTACGTTCTTAAGCAGCTGCGCGCCCGCGAGGCCGAGGATTTCCAGGACACCTGCGCCCGCGCGGCCGACGCCGCCGGCCTGACGATCGTGCACGGCGTGGTCTATGCCCGCGACCATGTCAACGGTGCCGCCTCCGCCAACGGCAAGCACTAAAACCTATCATTTAGGAACAGGTTTATTTTGGCAGGTTTTATATGCGGAAACGCCGCGGCGGCCGCGTCGCAATAAACCCTGTGCCGCCATACATATGCAACGCTCCAAAGGGGGCCGGCCTCACCGAAGCGCGAGGCCGGCCCCCTTTGCCGTTTTACCTGATAAAACCGACCAAAATAAACCTCTCCCCCTTTGGTAGGCCAAAGTGGATAAACCCTGCTCCCAACCGCCGAAGACACACGTAAGTGACATGTCCATGAGGGTATAATTTGCACCGTATGTCTGCACAACGCCTGTGCGCGTACGGTTTTATTCGGGCTACCGTCCATTTCCGTGGAGGCACGGTTCGGCGGCCCTAACAAGAGAGGGGTTCTATGTATAAGATCCTGGAGAAGACGCAGTTCTCGGAGAAGGTGTTCAAGTTCCGCATCGAGGCGCCTGCAATCGCCAAGCATGCGCACGCTGGACAGTTCCTCATGGTTCGCGCCAACGAGACGGGCGAGCGCGTCCCGTTTACCCTGGCCGGCTGGAACGGTGACGAGGGCTGGGTCGAGTTCATCTTCATGGTGATCGGCAAGACCACCGAAATGCTTTCCACCTACGAGGCCGGCGAGTCGCTGCGCGACGTCGTGGGCCCGCTGGGCGTTCCCACCGAGATGGCCGAGGGCCCCTGCGCCGTCATTGGCGGCGGCGTCGGCCTGGCAATTGCCTTCCCGGTCGCCAAGCACCTGGTCGAGACCGGCCACGAGGTGCACGCCATCATGGGCGCCCGCACCAAGGACCTCCTGCTCATGGAGGACCAGTTCCGCGAGCTCCTCGACGAGGACCACATCCACATCACTACCGATGACGGTTCCTACGGCGAGCAGGGCGTTGTCACCGCTCCGCTGGAGCGCCTGCTGCAGGACAAGGCCGTGAGCCAGGTCTTCTGCGTCGGCCCCGTTCCGATGATGAAGTTCTCGACCCTCACCGCCCAGAAGTACGACACCCCCATCACCGCGTCCCTCAACCCCATCATGGTTGACGGCACCGGCATGTGCGGCTGCTGCCGCGTCGAGGTGGGCGGCGTGACCAAGTTCGCTTGCGTCGACGGCCCCGACTTCGATGCCACCCTGGTCGACTGGGATGACCTTCGTGCCCGCCAGGCCGCTTACCGTTCCGAAGAGGGCGAGTCCCTCAAGGCCTATGAGGAAAAGAGCTGCGCATGCCACTAGTTAACGGTCGTTTCGTTGCCGATATGAAGTCGCCCCGCACCCCCGATAACGAGGAGCCGGCTGCCAAGCGCGCCTGCGACTTCCGCCCCGTCGACAAGGGCTTCACCGAGGAGATGGCGCTGGCCGAGGCCGAGCGCTGCCTCAACTGCAAGAAGCCGTTCTGTGTTGAGGGCTGCCCCGTCAACATCAACATCCCCCGCTTTATCGAGCAGATCCGCGCGAAGGACTTCGGCGGCGCCCTCGATACCATCCGCGAGGACTCCATGCTTCCCGCCATCTGCGGTCGCGTCTGCCCGCAGGAGAACCAGTGCGAGGGCAAGTGCATCCGTGGTAAGAAGTCCGAGCCCGTGGCCATCGGTCAGCTCGAGCGCTTCCTGGGTGACCGCCCCGAGTTCGCCTCCACGCCCAAGATGGCCCCCAAGAACGGCAAGAAGGTCGCCGTCGTCGGCTCCGGCCCGTCCGGCATCACCTGCGCTGGCGAGCTCGCCCGCAACGGCTTTGACGTTACCGTCTTTGAGGCCTTCTTCACCGGCGGCGGCGTGCTGGTCTACGGCATCCCCGAGTTCCGTCTGCCCAAGGCAGTCGTCAAGCGCGAGATTGACGGCTTGGAGGACATGGGCGTCAAGTTTGAGTACAACTCCGTCGTGGGCAACATGGCCACGGCCGAGGAGCTGTTCGAGCAGGGCTTCGACGCCATCTATGTGGCGACCGGCGCTGGCCTGCCCAAGTTCCTCAATGTCCCCGGCGAGAACCTGCCCAACGTCTTCTTCGCTAACGAGTACCTCACCCGCGTGAACCTGATGAAGGCCAACGAATTCCCCGAGTACGACACCCCCACCAAGCACGGCAAGAACGTCGTTGTCTTTGGTGGCGGCAACGTGGCTATGGACGCCGTCCGTACCGCCAAGCGCCTGGGCGCCGAGCACGCCATCATCGCTTACCGTCGTACCGAGGACGAGATGCCCTGCCGTCGCGCCGAGCTGCACCACGCCAAGGCCGAGGGCGTCGAGGTTCTGCCGCTCGTCTCCCCGCTCGAGTTTGTCGCTGGCGAGGACGGCTCCGTATGCGCCGCCAAGGTCCAGAAGATGGAGCTCGGCGAGCCCGACGAGTCCGGCCGCCGTCGCCCGGTGCCCATCGAGGGCGCCATCGAGGAGATCCCCTGCGACGTCGCTATTTCGGCTATCGGCACCAACGCCAACCCCTTCGCAAAGAAGATCGGCGGCAAGATGGAGCTCAACAAGTGGGGCTACATCGTCGCCGACGAGGAGACCGGCCAGACCACCGATCCCCGCATCTGGGCTGGCGGCGACATCGTCACCGGTGCCGCTACGGTCATTCTGGCGATGGGCGCCGGCAAGAAGGCCGCCGCTTCCATCACCAAGAGCCTGCTGGGCGAGTAATCACCCACAGCGCTAGCCATCAAACGGCAAAGTCCCCGTCGAGCACACGCCCGGCGGGGACTTTTTCTATGCCGGCCGCCCAAACCACCACGATGGGGACAGGCACCTTTGTGGTGGTTTGGAGCCTTGCCCGGTCGGTTTGTCTCGATCTGTAACAGGTGGGCCACGTTGAGTCCCGTAGTTGTTACAGATTGAGACATTGTGCGAACATCCGCCTGTTCATCTCAATCTGTAACAGTTAGAGGCCAAATTCCTCGCTACGTGTTACAGATTGAGATTTTGCTAAAGCCGAGGATGAGCGCTGCCACCAAAACCTAGCGCTTGCGGCGCTTGGTCGCAGCGATGCCTGCCGCGGCAACAGTTGCTCCGGCGATGCCTAGGGCGGCGACCGTCATCGCGACGGAGTCACCCGTGCCGGCAAGCTCCGTGCCACCGGACTTCTTGCCGTTCTTGCCCTTACCCTTGGACTTATCCGTCGTCACCGTGGTCGTCGTCGAAGCCGAGCCGCCCGCAGGTACCCCGGTGCCGCCAGAGCCATCCGCACCGCCGCCCTGCTCGCCGCCGCCAGGCGTCGGCTCGGGATCGGGCGTCGGCTCAGGCGCCGCCTCATCGGTCACCGTGATCGTAATGTTCAGACGCTCAGAATACTCGCTGTACGACATGCCAGGGTGCTGTGCCGCAATGCGCACATACATGTTGCTATCGAGCGCAATAGGCGCGGTGTACTTTACGCGGCCTTCGTCACGGCAGGGGCAGGTGTCGTTGGTGGTATACCAAATCGTCGTGCCATCCTCGGCCGAAAGCTCCAGCTTCGTTCCCTTGGGCACCGTAATGTAGTTCTCCTTGGGCGACCACGCGCCAAACGTCGTCGCACCAATCGTCGCCACCGGTCGCGCCGGTCGCACTGCCTCGGCAGACACGCGAACGTCGACCTGCTTGGACAGCGCCGTGCCGTCCACCGCCGCCGTCAACGTCGTCAAACCGGGCAGAGCACCATGCAGCACAAACGTCGCCGCGCCGTCCTCGCCCGTCACGGCCTGGGTGGCATCGACAGAGCAGATAGCCGAGGACTCCAGCCCAACACTAACCTTGGCGCCCGCAAACGGCTTGCCCGCCTTATCGGTCACGTGCGCCACCAGCTCAAAGTCACTGCCATCAAGCATGGTCACGGCCTGCTCCACGTTGAGCTTGAGCTTGTCGGCGCGAACGCCCACGACAAGCTCGCCACTTGCCCAGCGCGCCATGGCCGTGCCGGCGTAGTTGCGAGCACCGTCGAGCTCAAACGCCACCGCCGAGCCCGCCTCACACGCATCGGCATAGCGAATACGCAGCACGCGCGACAGCGGCTTGCCATTGGGATCGTCCTGCTTGTCGAGCCACGTATACGTCACGTCGCCCAAGCCCTGCGCGCACAATGCGACCAGGGCATCGTCGCTCGCATCCATATACTGCGCAAACTCAACCTCGATGCAATCGGTATAGGCGTGGGCCGAAACCACCTCGGGCGCCGCCGTCGACACCAAACCAATGTTCACCTCAGCCTGAATCGGCGGCACGCGCAGCCAAGCCGAACGCGCCTCCTCATCCCCGTCCTTGGTCACGCGCACCTGATACCAGCCGGTCGGCGTATTCCAGTTGTACGCACCGTCCGCACCCGTCGCAAGCGGATTGTCCTGCTCATACTCCTCGGCATCCCAACGCACTGCATTGGTACCGGCCGCATCGTCGGCGCTCCACAGCTCAACCGTCGCGCCTTCAACCGTATTGGACAGCAGGCCCTCGTACACCACGCCCGCAGGATCGGGTGCAGCCTTGGCAGCCACAT
>CABTAA010000095.1 GCA_902482615.1 uncultured Collinsella sp. | reverse complement strand
GGGTGCCGTTCTTATCGCCGACGAGGTCCAGTGTGGCATCTTCCGCTCCGGCAAGCCGTTTGCATTCCAGACCTATGGCGTGGAGCCCGACATTATGAGCCTTGCCAAGGGCATTGCCGATGGCGTGCCCATGGGTGCCGTGGTGGCAAAGAAGGAGATCGCCGACGTGTTTAAGCCGGGCGACCACGGTTCGACCTTTGGCGGTAGCTGCTTGGCTGTCGCGGCGTGCGCCGCGACGCTCTCCGCGCTCGTGCGCGGCGATTATGCCGAGCATGCTGCCAAGGTGGGTGCTTATATGGAGGCAAAGCTCACCAAGCTGCCGCATGTGGTCGAGGTACGCGGTCGCGGCTTAATGCTCGGCTGCGATCTGGATGACGCTGCGGGCGATGCGCATGATATTGTTGCCCGCGCGCTGGCCGCCGGCGCAGTGGTTAACGCTACTGGTGCCCACACGCTGCGTTTCCTGCCGCCGCTTATCTGCGAGGAAGCCGACGTGGACAGCCTGATCGAGATTTTGTCGGACGTTTTGGCCTAACACAGCGCAATAACTCAATTTTGACCGGGTTCCGGACTGCGGACGTGCCATATACGGCACGATTCAGCGGTCTGGAACCCGTTTTGCCTTAGATTTGCTAAGGCGGGGAGACCTGCTGGTCAAAAAACATCAAATATGAGTACTGTTACCGATTTGGTAGCAGCAATTTTGGACTAATAAGGCTAGATAGCAAGACGAAATGGCGATGAATACACGATTTTAATCCAACTGTTAGTCCTTATAATGGACACATGTTGCGTAACGTAAGTAAATGCTATCTTTTTATATGTTGTAAGCAAAGTAGCAGTACTCATTTTTGCCATTTTTTGACCACGGCCTTTGTGGCAGACTCGCTGATGGGTTCGCATCCCATGAAAAGGGCCCGAAAAAAGGAAAGGCCTCCATCGCTGGAGGCCTAACAATTCTGTGGCGGGCGATGAGGGATGTCGCGTGCGGCTGGCGCCGCCCGCTTTCGCTTCGTCGCTTCGCTCCTCGCGTGCTGCGCTGGAAAACGCTTCGCGTTTCCTCAGCTCCGCACCCTTGCGGGTTCGAATCCCTCTGCACTGGGCACGAAAACGAAAGGCCCCCATTTCTGGGAGCCTATCAATTCAGTGGTGGGCGATGAGGGATTCGAACCCCCAGCCTTGTGCGTGTAAAGCACCTGCGCTAACCGTTGCGCCAATCGCCCGCAAGGATTGAGTATAGCGGAAACCCCGTGCTGTTCACCGCTAATTCATAACGAAACTTACGCGGCGACTTCGGCGCCCTTGTCCTCGTCGATAAAGAAGCGCTTGTACCAGATGAGGAACGTCAGCGCGGTATAGATCTTGCGCTGGTTGAGCGCGCGGCCCTCAAAGTGATCGTCGAGCAGTTTCATGAGCACATTGGTGTCAAAGAAATCAGCAGCCCACGGTGCGGTGAAGTATTCCTTTACGTAGTCGTAGTACTTTTGCTCGCGCAGCCAGAACTTGACCGGTACGGGGAAGCCCACCTTCTTGCGCGTTGCCCACTCGTCGGGCAGCGTGCGGTTGGCGGCGTGACGCAGGACGAGCTTGCAGCCTTCTTCGTTAACACGGTAGTTGGCGGGAATGTGCTCGGCAAACTCCATGACCTTCTTGTCCAGGAACGGGACGCGAAGCTCCAGAGAATGCGCCATGCACATCTTATCGGCCTTGAGCAGGATGTCGCCCGGCAGCCACATGTTCATATCCAGATACTGTTTCTTGGAAAGCTCGCAGCAGTTGGGAACCTGCTTGTAGTACTCGGCGCACATTTCGGCGGCGTTCTTGCCGGTGTCATAAGCAGGCTTGAGCACCTCGTCGACCTCGGACGGGTCGAACACCTTTGCCTGACCCACATACCAGCGCTCGGGAACCTCGGCGCATTTCGTCAGGAAGTTGTGGCCCTTAAAGTAGGGGAGATGCTGAACGAGTGAGCCCAGGGCGCGACGTACGCCGAGCGGCACGTGCTTCTTAAAGGAGCGCATCTCGGGGGTGTCCTCGTACCACTCATAGCCGGCAAACAGCTCGTCGGCACCCTCGCCCGAAAGGACGACGGTGACCTCCTCGGAAGCCATCTGCGCCAGATAGTACAGCGGCACGCTGGACAGGTTCGATTGCGGCTCGTCCATGTGGTACTGGATATCGGGCAGTGCATCGAAGAACTCGTCGGCGGTAATCATTTTGCGAACGTTCTTGATGCCCAGCTTGTCGGAAAGCTCGGCAGCATAGTTGGTCTCGTTGAAGTTCTTGTAATCGAAGCCGACAGAATACGTGGTGTCGGGCATGAGACAGGCGGCAATGTAGCTGGAGTCCACGCCGCCAGAAAGGAACGAGCCCACCTTAACATCGGCGATTCGGTGCGCAGCGACGCTTTCGTGCACGACCTTGTCGCACTCGTCAACGTACTCCTCGAAGGTCTTGGAGTTGTCGTCGGTGAAGTCACAGCTCCAGTAACGCTTGATGTTCATGGTGTTGGTCGTCAGGTCATACGTAAAGCAATGCGCCGGGGCAAGCTTGAACACGCCCTTAAAGAAGGTCTCCTCCGTGGCGGGGA
Organism: uncultured Collinsella sp.; assembly: GCA_902482615.1. Classification (GTDB taxonomy): domain Bacteria; phylum Actinomycetota; class Coriobacteriia; order Coriobacteriales; family Coriobacteriaceae; genus Collinsella. The sequence continues at coordinate 4,009 of CABTAA010000095.1, read as the reverse complement.
ATTGCAGCGTCAGGTAGGGGCGCAGCGCGTCGTGGTTGACGGCCTTCTCGAACTTGGGATGGTCCAGGAAGCTCTTGATCTCGGAGCCAAACAGCAGTGAGCCATCGGATGCCTGGTAGTAATAGAACGGCTTGATACCAAAGATGTCACGAGCGCCAAAGAGCTTGTTCTTGTTCTGGTCGTGAATCACGAACGCGTACATGCCGCGCAGGCGGTTGACCAGGTCCTCGCCCCACTCCTCGTAGCCGTGTACCAGGACCTCGGTATCGGCGTTGCAGTGGAAGGCGTAGCCGGCTGCCTCCAGCTCGGCGCGAAGCTCCTGGAAGTTGTAGATCTCTCCGTTGAAGACAATCGTGACCTTGCCGTCGTCGCTCGACATGGGCTGAGCTCCAGCTTCGGAAAGATCAAGAATCGAAAGACGACGGAAGCCAAGGGCAACGTTGTCGACGATATGCTGGCCGCCCATATCGGGACCACGGTGGATGATGCGATTCATCATGGCCGTGAGAACCAGCTCACTCTGTTCATCTGTACCGGTAAAACCGACAAAACCGCACATGCAAGATCCTTTCTGCTGACGGCTCAGGTGTACTGCCGCAAGGATCGCGGCAGCTGATGTCAAATAATCTTTACTATCATGCCAATCTTTTGTTTCGTGATAAGGCATAAGCGCCGAGCGAACCGAAAAAACCACGGCCCGATCTTCAGACGAAGCGGCGGGTCGTGGTTGTGAACGCTATGTTAAAGAACAGCATCCAGATTTCCCTGTTTTTACGCGGGGTGGACACTGTTGCCATTTATTGACCCACAGCACAGTCCATGCAATTTTTTAGAAGGCTGCAGTGCGCGCAAGGCCAGGTGGCATATTAGGATGGTTGATAATACAGAATGTTTCATCGTTTCTGCCGCGGGACGTCTTTTGCCCTTTAAGGCTGAATTTAGCGAGAGAGGTCTTTGTATGTCGAGTCCGACACAAGAGAAGCTAACTCTGATGCGCTATATAGAGTTGCTCGAGGAAGATGACCTTGTTGTTTCCAGACCGAGCGCTTCGTACGACCAGCGCATTGAGTTTGCAACTGATGACTCGCGCCAGGTGCGTCCGGGCACGTTGTTCGTCTGCAAGGGCCGTGCGTTTAAGTGCGAGTACCTGCTTTCGGCAATCGCTGATGGCGCCGTGGCCTACGTTTCCGAGGTCGATTACGATGTTGATCTTCCCGCGGTGATTGTGAGTGATATTCGTCGCACGCTCGCCGTGGTGGCAGATGTCTTTTATGGGCACCCGTCGGGTAAGGTGAAGGTCTGCGCCTTTACAGGCACCAAGGGCAAGTCGACCTGCAGCTTTTATCTGCGCGGCATTCTCGCCAACGAGGCCAAGCTTACGGGCTGTCATCGACCCGCTCTTAATACGGGCATTGAGTTCGACGACGGCATCGAGGCAGGCCCTTCCAAACTGACGACCCCCGAATCCTTCCTGCTGCAGTCTCGCATCGCGCATGCCGCGGAGGCGGGTGCCCCGTGGCTGGTTATGGAGGCATCGAGCCAGGGCCTCAAATACGAGCGCACGGGCAAGATCGCCTTTGAAGTCGGAGCCTTTACCAATATCGGCGAGGATCACATTTCGCCGATTGAGCATCCGACGCTCGAGGATTACTTTGCCAGCAAGCTCAAAATCTTCTCGCAGAGCCGTTTTGCCGTGGTCAATCTCGATATGGATAAGGTCGATTGCGTGCTCGAGGCGGCATCTCGTTGCGAACGTACGGTGACGTTCTCCCTGACCGACGAGCGTGCCGACGTGCTCGCGCTGGCGATTCGTAATGGCGACTGCGGCGTGGTGGCAACGGTGCGCACGCCCCGCTTTACGCGCGACATTGTGATTCCCACGCCGGTTAAGTTCAATGTGTCCAACGCGCTTGCCGCTATTGCCTGCGCCGAGGCCTTGGGCATTTCCGAAGAGGGTATCGTCCATGGCTTTGAGGGCGTCTTCGTTCCCGGCCGCATGGAGCTCTATCCGTCCGTATCGGGCAAAATCCTGGGAATCGTCGATTTTGCACATAACGGCATGAGCCTCGAGACGCTCCTGCGTGACTTGCGCGAGAACTATCCCGAGCGCGAGCTGGCGGTTGTATTTGGTGCTACGGGCGGTAAGGGTGTCGATCGGCGCACCACAATGGGTATCGCCGCTGGCAAGTATGCCGACCGAATCGTGATTACCGAGGATGACCCCGGCCCCGAGGATGTCGAGGATATTTGCGCCGAGATCGCGCGCAACGTTCAAGCGCAGGGAAATGATAACTGGCAAATCGTGACTGATCGCGTTGCCGCTATCGAGACTGCCGTGCGCGAAACCGTCCGTCCTGCCGTGGTCATCGTGACCGGTAAGGGCGAGGAAGAGCGTATGCTGCGCAAGAACGGACCCGAGCCTTGCGAGCGCGACGGTTCGATTCTCAAGCGCACCCTTGCGGCGTACGATGCCTAAGACCAGAAGCCCCTTCTACGTAAATGGAGTGACCATGTCCCACAATACCCTGCCGACCGTCGCTGAGCTTTCGGGCGAGATGCGCGAGCGTCTTGCCAAGGTTAAGTACGTCTTTACCGATCTGGACGCCACCATGCTCGCGCCCGGCTCGTGCGTGCTGCGCGACAACGACGGCAACCCCTCGACCAAGCTCGTCGGGGCTGTCGTGGCACTTGCCCGCGCCGGCATCCAGGTGGTCCCCACCTCGGGCCGCAACCGCACCATGATTCACGAGGATGCGCGCGTGCTCGGCCTCAACTCCTACATCGGCGAGATGGGTGGTCTGGTCATGTACGACCTCAAGGCCAACGATTGGGAGTATCTGACCGGCGATATGCCCTACGACCCCGCCTGCGGCCTCACGCCGCATCAGGTGATCGAGCAGACCGGCGTGTGCGAGAAGATTCTCGCCCGCTGGCCGCATAAGATCGAGTACCACAACGACATGTCGACTGGCTACAAGTACCGCGAGGTCACCGTCGGCATGCGCGGCGATGTGCCCGACGACGAGGTCCAGGCCATTCTTGATGAGGCTGGCTGCGGCCTGGTCTGGGCCTGCAACGGCCATCTGACTCATCTGTCCAAACCGACGACGCTCGAGCTCGAACGCGTCGAGGATGGCCGCGCGTTTAACATCAATCCCGCCGGTCTCAACAAGGGCGTTGCCATCGCACGTTTCTGCGAGCACCTTGGTATCGAGCGCGAGGAGACGCTGGCGCTCGGCGATTCCGAGTCCGACTTCTACATGGCTGACCACGTGGGCACGTTCTGCCTGGTCGAGAACGGTTTGACCAGCGCCGGCGCGCCCGAGTTCCTGGATGTTTGCGATAACGCCTACGTCACGCGCGGCAAGATTGTCGATGGCTGGGCGGCAACGGCAGAGCTGCTCGTCGCGGCCCGTTCGTAGTGCGGTCCTATCGCGCTGAGCCATATCTTTTCGAGAGAGAATCTGGTGAGGTAATGTCCGATATCGAGAATCCGGCAGGCGACACGCGCCCGATTGGCGTGTTCGATTCTGGTCTGGGCGGTCTGACGGTTGCACGCGCCATCGCAACGGCGTTGCCGCACGAGTCCGTCTACTACTTTGGCGACACCAAGCGCTGCCCCTACGGCACCCGCACCGAGGACGAGGTGCGCTCGTTTGCACTGCAGGCGGGCCGTTGGCTGTCGAAGCACGACGTCAAGATCATGGTCATCGCCTGCAATACGGCGACCGCTGCGGCCTTGCGTTTGGCCCAGCAGGTGCTCGACGTCCCCGTCATCGGTGTGATCGCACCGGGCGCACGCGCGGCAATCAACAGCACCCGCACGCGCCGGGTGGGCGTGCTCGCCACCAACCTCACCATTCGCTCAGGCGCTTACACGCGTGCCATCCAGGACCTGGATGCCGGCGTCGACGTATACGGCTGCCCTGCCTCGAGTTTTGTCGAGGTCGTTGAGCACGAGCTCGCCTCGGGCGCGCATCTGCAAGAGCAGTGGCTCGAGAACGAGGAC
>CABTAA010000094.1 GCA_902482615.1 uncultured Collinsella sp. | reverse complement strand
TGCCGCAGCCATGGGCTTTGCGGGCATCAGCTGGCAGCCATTCCCGGTGTTGTTCCGATTTTTGTTCCTGCATTATATAACAATAGCGCAATAAAGTGCAGTACAAAATTCTTCATTTTTTCAGGTTTTACCCGGTTTGTTCATTTTATTTTAAGCTACGAAGCTTTTTGCGGATTTTTCGCATTTAATATATTGACATAGTAGTACCCCAGTGTTAAAATAAGTTAAAAATCGGCGTTCGTTAAAAGTGTGTCGAAAATGAACCATCCGTAAGTTTAAGGAGAACACTCGCTATGAAATATTCTTGGCAGCGCCAGATTATTCTGGAAACCATTCAAGAGCATAAAGAGCATCTTTCTGCGCAGCAGATTTACGGTTATGCCCGTGAGCGCTGCCCTCATATCAGCCTGGGCACGGTGTACCGCAACCTGAACACCCTGGCTGATAACGATATGATCGGCCGCGTTGGCATGATCAGCGGTGCCGAATGCTTTGACTGGGACCCCAACTCCCATGAGCATTTTTACTGCCGCAAGTGCCACAAGATCATTAACCTTGATCTGCCGGAAGGCGAGCTGAACGCCCTGATCAAAAATGTTCCCGGCCTGCGTATTGAAGGCCACTGCCTGACCGTGACCGGCGTTTGCGCCGAATGTGCCAGCAAAGAATAACTTTGCCGGGACAAAGCGCCACTGTCCTACCCTTGCAGGATCAATCCTCCCAACTTGTCATCATCTTTTCCTCTCCGCTCTTCCCCGTTTTTGTGGGGAAGAGCTTTTTTGTACCCTTTGGCACTTTTCTGCATCCTTTTTCAACTGCGATATGCGGGCCTTATGCGGCAAATATTCAATTTCATGAATAAAAATGCAAGCAGTCCGTTTTGTTTTTTCCCTTTACGCCGCAAAATGCAAGCTCTAGAACAAAGTTATCTCTATAAGTTGAAATTTCCTTGTGCAATATGCCGTGTTGCAATTTGCTGCAGGGCGTGTATAATAAGAAGCATCAAATGAATAAATATTCAGCCGCTTGGGCGGATAGAATTTTGAAAGAGGGCAGTTCTTATGAAAAAGAAAAAGGAAGATATTAAAAAGGTTGTTCTGGCTTACTCCGGCGGTCTGGATACCTCCATCATCATTCCCTGGCTGAAAGAGAACTACAACAACTGCGAAGTTGTTGCTGTTTCTGGCGACGTTGGCCAGGGCACTGAGCTGGACGGCCTGGAAGAAAAGGCCCTCAAGACTGGCGCTTCCAAGCTGTACGTTCTGGACCTGAAGAAAGATTACGTTGAGAACTACATCTGGCCCTGCCTGAAAGCCGATGCCAAGTACGAAGAGTACCTGCTGGGCACCTCTCATGCTCGTCCGTGCATCGCAAAGGCACTGGCTGAGATTGCCAAGAAAGAGAATGCCGATGCCATCTGCCATGGCTGCACCGGCAAGGGCAACGACCAGGTTCGTTTTGAGGCTGCCGTCAAGGCCCTCGACCCCGAGCTCAAGGTTATCGCTCCGGTTCGCGAGTGGGATCTGAAGTGCCGTCCCGACGAGGTCGCCTATGCTCACGCCCACAACGTGCCGGTTCCCGAGGGTGCCAACGATAACCCCTATTCTATCGACGACAACCTGTGGGGTCGTGCCATTGAGTGCGGCCACCTGGAGGATCCCTGGAACGAGCCGCTCGACGACGCCTGGGTTATGACCAAGAATCCCGAGGACACGCCCGACACCCCGACGTATACCGAGATTGAGTTTGAGGCCGGCAAGCCCGTCGCCGTCGACGGCAAGAAGATGAAACTCTCCGAGATCGTCATCGCCCTCAACAAGATTTCGGGCGACAACGGCTTTGGCCGTCTCGACCTGGTCGAGGATCGTCTGGTTGGCCTCAAGAGCCGCGAGTGCTATGAGGTTCCCGGCGCCCTGACGCTCATCACCGCCCACAAGGCGCTCGAGGACATTTGCGTCGAGGGCGACCTGCTCAAGACCAAGATCAAGCTCGAGCAGGATTGGGCTACCGCCGTGTACAACGGCCAGTGGTACAGCCCGCTCAAGAACGCGCTCGACGCCTTTATGGCCGACACCCAGAAGTTCGTGACTGGCACCGTCCGCCTGAAGTTCTTTAAGGGCAACTGCCATGTCGTCGGCCGCAAGAGCCCGTTTAGCCTGTATGACTACGGTCTGGCTACCTACGACCGCGACACCACGTTTGACGAGAAGGCCAGTGCTGGCTTTATCGAGATCGATACGCTGTCGCTCAAGACGTGGGCTAAGGTCCAGGGTCCCAGCTCCGCTGCCGCCCAGGCTTAAGTCTTCCTTTCCTTGGTATCCGCGCGGTCCATCCGCGTGATACATAACGGGCGCACGGGGTCCCTACCTTTCGTTATGCTTGCTGACACTTCTTAACATCGGTGGCCCCTACGTTCCGCCCGCATATATGATGCCGCGACTGCGGCTGAGTCCGAGCCCCGCCGGGGTTGTCCGGCGGGGCTCCTTCTATCAATTTGGCGGCTCTGCGCCTATATATGAGGAGTATCCATTATGTTCAATGCTATTGCGCATGCTTTACTTGCCCTCGCGCCCGAGATCGATGCTGCAAAGGTCGAGGACGTCCCTATGAGCCTGAAGGCCTGGATCGATGGTTCGCAGGGCAACATCCGGAGGGAAACGTTGGGCGCCAAATGCATGGTGCGTCACTTCTTTGCAAATTAGCTACATGGTCCCGCGCACGGCGGGAGTGTGTAAAACTAGCGGTTGGAAAATCGCTTTAGCGATATGGCGCATTGCTTTGGGCGCTTGTTTTGGTATTTGATGAAAGGGGACGGTTCCATGGCTCTTTGGGGCGGTCGTTTTGAGGCAGGCGTGGCCGAGGTCACGCAGGAGTTTGGCGCGTCGTTGCCGGTCGACAAACATCTCTATAAGCAGGATATCGCCGGATCTAAGGCACATGCCAAGATGCTGGCCGCCCAGGGCATTATCAGCGCCGGGGACGAGCAGGCGATTGCCGAGGGTCTGACCGCAATCGAGCAGGATATCGATGCCGGCAACTTCACCTTCGACATCAACGATGAGGACATTCATATGTCCATCGAGAGCGAGCTGACGCGCCGTATCGGCGAGGCCGGTAAGCGCCTGCATACCGGGCGTTCGCGCAACGACCAGGTTGCGACCGATACACGCCTGGGCGTCAAGGCACTGGCCAAGGAGCTCATGGAGGCCAATCTTGAGCTGCGCCATGTGCTGGTGGATGCGGCCAAACAGTACGACAAGGTGATTCTGCCGGGCTACACGCACATGCAGCATGCTCAGCCCGTGCTGCTGTCGCATCATCTGCTGGCGTATTCTTGGATGTTCGCGCGCGACTTTACACGCCTGAAGGCCGCCTTTGATGCTGCCGACAACTGCCCGCTGGGCGCTGCTGCGCTTGCCGGTACGAGCTATCCGCTCGATCGTCAGATGACGGCTGCCGAACTTGGCTTTGCGGGCGTGATTCCTAACTCGCTCGATGCGGTTTCCGACCGTGATTTCCTCCTTGACCTGCATTACGCCGGCTCTGTCATGGCGATGCACTTGTCGCGTCTTTCCGAGGAGATCGTGCTGTGGTCGAGCTCCGAATTTGGCTTTATCACGCTTTCCGACTCGTACTCCACTGGCTCGTCCATCATGCCGCAGAAGAAGAACCCCGATTTTGCCGAGCTTATCCGCGGCAAGAGCGGCCGAGTCTATGGCAACCTGGTGCAGTTGCTCGTGACCATGAAGGGCCTGCCGCTCGCTTATAACAAGGACTTGCAGGAGGACAAGGCGGGTGCGCTCGATACCGCCCATACGCTCATGCAGTGCCTGTCCGTTATGGCCGGTATGATTTCGACCTGGACCGTCAACGAGGGTGCCATGGCGCGCGAGTGCGGCGTGGGGCACCTTGCCGCCACCGATGTTGCCGATTACCTGGCCAAACGTGGTCTGCCGTTCCGCGAAGCGCATGCCGTGGTGGGCCATCTGGTCCTGATGTGCGAGAAGCGTGGCCGCAATCTTGAGGACCTGCCGTTTGAGGTGTTCCAGGAGGCAAGCCCGCTCTTTGAGCGCGATATTACCGAGGCGCTCGATATCCCGTCGATTGTCGCTGCGCGCACGACCGAGGGCGGCACCGCCCCTGCCGCCGTTGCCGTGCAGCTGCAGCGTGCCGAGGCGCAGCTCTTGACCGATGAGGGCGTGTTTGGATCGCTGACCAAGGTCGTCGAGATGGGCCATGGGATAAAGTAGGGTTTGGCTGAAGCTGTTTCGGCCATTTATTGATAAATCGTTTTTGTTTACGGGCGTCTGCTGATGTGGGCGTCCGTATTTTGTTGCCATGGGGGAGGGGCTTGTCGAGAACTTCTGTAGGACCTTTGGGCAGGTTGTGTAGGGGGCACGTTCACAGACGGCAACCGACCGTCTGCTCGGTTCGATGCGGTTGATGGGTGGTCGGATGGTACTCTGATCGGGCTTCGAAACAGAAGTGACACATATGGAGCGCTTTAATAAATTGTAGCGTTTCAATAAACAGCTTTTTGTTTAACTGCAGCTAAAACTCTGTTACGATGCAGTCCAGGCGAGTGCCGGAATGGGACTTGGGCACGCGCGAACCTACTTGAAAGGCTACCTTATGGCTATCGAGAAGACCTTCATCATGATTAAGCCCGACGCCGTGCGCGACCGCAAGATCGGCGAGATCGTCGCTCGCATTGAGCGTAGCGGCCTTGTCATCGAGCGCATGGAGATGACCACGCTCGAGCGCGCTACTGTCGAGGAGCACTACGCCCATCTGGCCGACAAGCCCTTCTTTGGCGGTCTCTGTGACTTTATGACGAGCGGCCCGGTCGTCAAGATGGTCGTTTCCGGTCTTTCCGCTGTCTCCAAGATGCGCACCCTTATGGGCGCTACCAACCCGCTTGATGCTGCCCCCGGCACCATTCGCGGCGACTTCGCTGTCGATGTCAACGCTAACGTGATTCACGGCTCCGACTGCCTGGAGAACGCCGAGATCGAGATCAAGCGCTTCTTTGGCTAAACCAGCTTTGACTCCTTAAAGCTGTTAGCGTGTGGCTTTGGCGCCGCGGAATTCCATCCGTGGCGCCCTTTATATTCCAAGATCTATGAAAGGGCCCGCTCGGACGTGTGTTCCGAGCGGGCCCCTGCTGTTAGCTTGTGGCGCTGAGTAGTTTAGGCCTCGTCGACGACCTTGAGGCCGCGCGTGTGGTCGATCTCGTTGAGGAGATTGACGCGACGCTCGTGGCGGCCGCCCTCAAACTCGGCGTCGAGCCACTCATCGACAATCATCTTGGCGAGCTCGGAGCCCACGACGCGAGCACCAAAGGCGAGCACGTTGGTGTTGTTGTGCATGCGCGATAGCTTGGCGCTGAAGGGCTCGGAGCACACGACGGCGCGTACGCCTTCGACCTTGTTGGCGGCCAGGCTAATCCCGACACCGGTGCCGCAGATCAAGATGCCCAGGTCAACATCGCCGTTGGCAACGGCCTTTCCCACCTTGTAGCCGGCGATGGGGTAGTCAAAGCTCTCGGAGGTGTCGGTGCCAAAGTTCACGACCTCGCAGCCGCGCTCCTTCAGGTGCTCGGAGATGATGTTCTTGAGCTCGACGGCGGCGTGGTCGTTACCGATACCGATCTTCATAGATGGTTCCTCTCTGGTCTGTGCGGCGAGATTGCTAAAGGTTTTACCGCGTTCGACTGCATGATAGCGCGATTTTTGTGTAAACGCTTGGGCGTTTTTTGTTCAAACGCTTTAGCATGCAACAAGACCGGCTTCTCATGAATAATGCCTTCAATTTGTGCTCGAGCGCCGTCCGCCGGAACCATGGTTGCGGTTTTTGATGCATTGTTATCAAATAAAGGGGCTAACGAATATTAAGAGCCAAGCCCGTTATGCAAGCAGGAGATACCTATGCCTACCGATTCCCTTCGTGATGCCGCGTTTTGCGATGTTTTGAACCGCGAGCTTGTCTGTGCACTCGGCTGCACCGAGCCCATTGCCGTTGCCTATGCAGCGGCGCTGGCGAGCCAGACGCTCGGTTGCGAACCCGACCATATGGACGTTGCCTGCTCGGGCAACATCATCAAGAACGTTAAGAGTGTGACCGTGCCCAACTCGGGCGGTATGCATGGTATTGAGGCCGCGGCTGTGCTGGGTGCCGTGGGCGGCGACGCCAAGAGCGCGCTCGAGGTGCTCGAGAGCGTTAACGATGAAGACCGCGCTCGCGTGGCCGAGCTCCTCGCCGACGCCGGCTACTGCGATGTGTCGCTTGTCGAGGGCGTGCCCAACCTCTACATCAAGGTGACTGCGACGGCCGGGGGCCATACCGCGGTCGTCGAGATTACCGATCACCACACCAACGTCACGTGCCATACGCTCGACGGTATTCCGGTATGCGGCAAGTCGGCGGGGGAGTGTGCCGCATGCGCCGAGCGCGTGGTGGCTGAGCGGGCGGCGGATAAGGCCGACACGCCCATGTCGATTGAGTCCATCATCGACTTTATCGAGGACGGTGACATTGAGGACGCCCGCGCTGCCGTTGAGCGTCAGATTGAGCTGAATGGCGCGATCAGTGCCGAGGGCCTTGCGCACGCTTGGGGCGCCGAGGTGGGCCGTACGCTGCTGGGCGCTCGCGCC
>CABTAA010000093.1 GCA_902482615.1 uncultured Collinsella sp. | reverse complement strand
GGACCTGGAACATCTGGTTTGCGCGGGCGCCGACGAAGTCCTGGCCTGTCGCGACGAGCGTCTGCGCCAAAACGATGCGGAGGTCTACGCCCACTTGATCTGCGATTTGGTAGCCGAACGCAAACCCGAGGCCATCCTATACGGTGCGACCGCTTTTGGTCGCGAACTGGCACCCGGCGTTGCCGTGCGTTTGCAGACGGGTCTTACGGCCGACTGCACCGTGCTTTCGATGGATGCGGAGACGGGCCTACTGCAGCAGACGCGCCCGGCGTTTGGCGGCAACTTGATGGCCACCATCATTTGCCCCAACCACCGTCCGCAGATGGCAACGGTGCGCTCCGGTATCTTTAAGGCTCCCGACTTCGACTACGGCCGCTCCGGCACGATCACCCAGATATCACTTGCGGATGATGCTAAGGCTCGTGTCGAGATCTCGATTCCCGCCGAGGAGTGGGGACAGCAGGCTTCGATCGCCGATGCCGAGCGCCTGGTCGTGGTGGGTCGCGGCATTGGTTCCAAGAAAAATCTGCCGCTGATGCGAAGGCTCGCCGAGGCTCTGGGAGCCGAGCTTGGCTGCACGCGACCTGTCGTGGAGGCCGGCTGGTTGGAGTATCGCCATCAGATTGGCCAGACGGGCGTATCGGTTTCGCCCAAGCTTCTCGTGAGTATCGGTGTTTCGGGCGCCATCCAGCATCTTGCCGGCATCGGTGGGGCTGAGTGCATTATCGCCATCAACGAGGACCCGGATGCCCCCATTTTTGGTACTGCCCAGTACAAGGTTGTCGGCGATGCCGTCGAGGTCGTCGAGGAGCTGCTGGATCAGCTTCAGCGCTAGGCGCGCGCCAGCCAGTCGCGCATCTTGTCCTTAAGGCGGCTCCAAGTTGCCTGCGTGGCGGGGTCGGTAAAGGGCCGCGTGATGCCAAAAGGCGCGTCGAGCAGGCGGTAGATATTGCCCTGCTCGCGCGCCAGCGCGCGGCTCGCTGGATAGACGAGCTCAAACATAAAGCAGATGAGCCCCACCAGGTAGTCCGCCGGCTCGTTGCGCTCGTCGCGCGCGACGCAGCGGTGCTCGTCAAAGGCGGCAAGTGTCGGCGACGAGAAACGGCTGCCGAGAAACGTCTTCTCGTCCACCTTGAGGATGGTGTCGACGGTGCTGTCGGCGATGGTACGCATAATGTCGATCTTGTCGCCATCGCGCACGATATCGCAGAAGTTCTGCGTGCGCTCGTCGAGCTGCGCGGGTAGACGGAAATCGCTGTGATAGGCAATGCTCGCTCGGATGAGTTCATCTTCTGCCGGGTCATCGATAAAGTCGCGGATGTTCGTTACAGCGGGTGCATCGGCGGGATTTTCGCCAAAGAGGACCTCGATGCCCAGCGCCGCATGGCTCATGCTCTCGGCGTCCTTAAAGGTGTCCCAGCGTCGCAGCTGCTCAAAGCGGCCCATATCGTGTAGCAGGCCGCAAAGCCATGCCAGGTCAATATCTTCTGACGACCAGCCCTGCTCGCGCGCTACGGCATCGCATGCCTCGGCCACGTGGTACGTATGCTCGATTTTGAGCGCGATGCGTGGGTTGGTGGCGTCGTAGGCATCGGTGTAGCTTTTGAAGGCCGCGCGCGCCCGGTCTCGATCGATAGCTGTCATAATGACTTCCTAAAAAGTTGTGTCTTTCGATCCGGTGGCAATTGTAGGTGAACTCGGTTGCTGTCAGATGATGATTCTGCCGTATCGCTACATGCGGCTCGGAGACCTTGTCAGGATGAGAAGCGTATGGTGCTCAAAATCGTTAGAACCGTCTGGTCGGTGATGCTTACCTATGTTGCAATAGGCACGCCGTGCGGAATGATCATGGGGCAGACGGGAATGGAGCCCTGGATGGTCTTTGCTCTGAGCAGCACGTTTGTGACGGGCAGCGGGCAGTTTATGATCTGCAACCTGTGGCTGGCGGGTGTGCCTGCAGCATCGATCGTCGCGAGCGTCGCCGCAATCTCCTCGCGCTTTGCGCTTTACTCGGCATCGATCGCACCGCATCTGAGGGGTGCCTCGAAGCGTCAGACGCTGGCTGTTGCCGCGACACTTACCGAGGAGGCATACGGCATCTCGCTTGCCAAGTTGGTTGAAGGGGAGGATTGGGGCCCGCGCGAGTCTTTTGTGCTCAACGTGATCCTCATCGCAACATGGGGCGTTTCGTGTACGATGGGCGCCATCGTCGGCGCCGTTGTCGATGTTCCCACCGCCATTGCAGCCTTTGTCTGCACCTCGCTCTTTATCTGCCTGCTCTTTTCGCAGCGGCTGTCGCGCGGCAACGTTGTCGCGGCGGTTTCGGGCGCGGTGTCCGTCGCCGTATGCAAGTTCTTGGGCCTCGTGAATATTGCCGTGCCGGCAAGCGTCGTGGTCGGCATTGCCATTGCGCTGGCGTGTGATGCTGTATTTGACAGAAGAGGTGCCCGCGATGCCCGTTAACGAGTTCTTGGTTCTATGGCTGTCGTCGTGGGTTGCTATCGCGTTCTTTCGCATCGCGCCGGCGTTCGCCTTGCGCGGGCGGACCCTGTCGCCCCGCATTACCGAGGCCCTGGGCTATATCCCGCCCGCCGCCTTTGCCGCGCTGGTCGCCAACGACTTGGTGAGCCCCGGCGCGTTCGACGCGGGACTCTGGCCTGCCTTGGTTCCCTGGATTGCGGCCGCCGGCGTCGTGGTCGTGGCGGTCAAGACAAAATCGATGCTGTGGTGCTGCGTCTCGGGCATCGTACTCTATATCGTCTTGAGCCTTATATAGGGGTGGCGTCGCGGGCGCCGAATCTCGTTCCATCCCAACTTGTCGAATTTTTCACCGAGCTGGTCTATTTCTTCTGGTACCATGGTCAAACTTTACTGTAGCAAAGCGTGACGTGGGCTTTTGTACCCCGTCAGCGGAAATGGGGGTTTCATGGCACAGGAAGCAACCGCCAACGAGCAAAAGAAATTCAGGGTCCCGCGCATCCCAGGCGACATCATGATTTACCCGATGATCGTCGGTCTTTTGCTCAACACCTTCTGCCCGCAGGTTTTTGAGATCGGCGGCTTCTTTACGGCTGCCTGCCGCGGTGGCTCCAATACCATCGTCGCCGCGATTCTGCTGTTTGTGGGCGCCGGCATCAGCTTTAAGTCCACGCCGGGCGCCATCAAGACCGGCATCGTCGTGCTGATTCCCAAGCTTGTTGTCGCGGCGGCCCTTGGCTTGGGTGTGGCATATTTCTTTAACGACAACTTCCTGGGCCTGAGCTCCGTGTCTATCATCGGCGGCATCACGTTTTGCAACATGGCGCTCTACACGGGCATCATGGGCGAGTTCGGCGACGAGTCCGAGCAGGGCGCCGTCGGTATCCTGTTCTTTACGGCCGGCCCCGCCGTCACCATGATCGTCCTCGGTGTCTCGGGTCTCGCCAACATCCCCGTCGGCACCATCATCGGATCCATCCTGCCACTTGTTATCGGCATGGTTCTGGGCAACCTCTTCCCGTTTATCAAGAACCTGCTGGTCCCCGGTGCCAATCCCGCGATCGCTGTTATCGGATTTCAGCTCGGTGCGTCCATGAGCCTTTCGAGCTTTATCACCGGCGGCATCTCGGGCATCCTGCTGGGTCTCATCACGCTCTTTATCGTCGGCCCCATCACCTTTGCGTTCGAGCGCCTGTGCGGTGGTAACGGCAAGGCGGCCGTTGCCTGCTCCACTATCGCCGGCACGGCTATGACCACGCCGGTCGCCCTCGCCGAGGTCGCACCGCGCTACGCCGAGCTTGCGCCCACAGCGTACGCCCAGATCGCCACCGCCGTTATCATCACGGCAATCATGGCTCCGATTCTGACCGGCTGGGTCGACAAGAAGTTCTGCCAGGGCAAGGAGGACCTGTCGCCTGCCGGTGTCGAGGCCATCGAGGAGGCCGTCGCGACCGACATCGACGGCGAGTAACGGCCGTTACCGATAATTGATTCCGGCGTGCAATTCGCGCCGTCCGAGCGCCCGAACAGAAACTGTTTTGCAGTGATGTTCGGGCGCTTTGCTATGATTCCCTTTACCCCTGCGGAGTAAAGGGGTGTTTATTGCCCTGATTCGAATTGGGCGATTCTGACCATTCGGATATTGAAGGGATGGCGTCTAGTGGTTAAGGCACTCAAGATTGAGATATTCCTGCTATGCATGATTGTTCTTATCGGGCTTGCCGCGCGAAGTCGTCGCTCCTTGTTCTCGAGCACCCTGCAGCTATTGTTTAGCATGCTTGGCTACACCTCCGCCGCGTACATATTATTCGATATGATCTGGACGCTTTCGGATGGTGCGGACGGCACGTTGGGTATTGCTGCCAACTGGATTTCCAACGCGGTTTCGTTTTCGCTCTTTGCCATCGCGTGTCTCATTTGGTTTATCTATTCCGAGACGATGCAGGGCTCTCGCCTTGTGACCTCGCGCTATAGGGTGGTGCTTGTAACGTTGCCTACGGCTCTGGTGGTCGTGCTGGCTTTTACCAGTTACTGGACGCACGCCTTGTTCTATATCGATTCGCAGGGCGTGTATCGTCGCGGCTTTGCCTATATGATCCAGCCCATTGTCAGCTACTGTTACGTTATACATACGTCCCTGCATGCGTTTGTGCAATCTCGCAGGGTCGAGAGCCTGCAGACGAAGGCTATCTATCGAACCTTGGCATTTTTCGCCATTCCGGCCCTGGTGGGCGGTACCTTTCAGATCGTATACTCGGTGCCTGGCCTTTGTGTCGGCATAATGATTAGCATGTTGCTGCTCTATATCATCTGCCAGGAGCAACTGATCTCGACTGACCCGTTGACTGGACTCAACAACCGCAACCGTTTTGAGACCTATATGCTGTCGCTCTTTTCAAATGTGGATCAGGCCGAAGATGTATATCTGCTTATGATGGACGCTGACGGCTTTAAGCAGATTAACGATCGCTATGGACATGTGGAGGGCGACCATGCTCTTCAGGTAATATCCGCTGCGCTCAAAGAGGTCTGCTCGGCGTCTGGTGGCTTTATCGCGCGTTATGGTGGCGATGAGTTCGTGGTGCTCCAAAAGGCAGCGGCGGAACAGGATATCATGCATCTGTGCGCGACAATCAACGACGAGCTCGCGCATGCCGAGGTGCCGTATGCATTGCGGATGTCCATCGGTTGCGCGCGGGTCGGCGATAGTGTTGATACCTGGCAAGACTTACTTCGCGCTGCCGATGCGGAGCTCTACCGCGTCAAGGCCGAGAAAAAGAAAGCCGGCATCCAGATACGCTAGGAAAAGGGTCGCACGCTTGCGTGCGTGGCGGCCCTCAGCTCATCGATGTATTCCATTAAGCTAAAGTGTGCAAACGCCCTCCCTAAAAAGGTGAGCTCGCTAGGCTTTTTTGGGTTTGTTGACGATGATGATGCCGCCGCAGACCAACAGCAGGGCAACGATGACGGTAACGGGGCTCGTGCCAGCGCCCTCGCCGAGCAGCAGCGCACTCAGCACCACACCAAAGACGGGGTTCATAAACCCAAAGACCGAGACGCGGCTGACGGGGTTGACGGCGAGCAGGCGCGACCACAGCGAGTACGCGACGGCGGAAATGAGTGCCATATAAATGATGAGCGCGATGGCGGGGGCGATTTCGGTGGGGGACAACGTGCCGCCCATCAAAAACCCGATGGCGGTAAGGACCACGCCACCGACTAAAAACTGCCACCCGGCAAGCAAGACGCCGTCGTGCTCGCGCGAGAAGATGCCGATCAGGCAGGTCGATAGGGCGCCTGCAACAGTGGAAGCCAAGATAAAGCCCTCGCCGTCGAGCGTAAAGCCAAAGGTGCCGTCCGCGCCCGAAAGGTTGACGAGCGCGACGCCGGCAAAGCCCAGCGCACAGCCAAGCACCTTGGCCGTATTGAGCTTCTCGGTGTGAAATGCCAGGGCGGCAAAGAGGATTGCGAGGAAGTTGGCGCTGGCCTCGATGATGGAGCTCGACATGGCGCTGGCGCGCGAGAGGCCCAGATAGAAAAAGAAGTACTGCCCGATAGTCTGGAAGAGCGACAAGACAAAGATGGGCTTGATGTCGCGCGCTTGCGGTATGAGGGGGCGGCGTTGGGCCGCGCTCATCCCAACGATAACCAGGGCGCCGGCAAGCGTAAAGCGTAAACCTGCAAAGAGCAGCTGCGAAGCGCTATCGTGCGCTGGGATGCCAAAGAGCGCGTAGCCGATCTTGATGCAGGGAAAGGCCGATCCCCAGAGTGCACAGCAAACAAGACAGCCCAGGATGAGTCCGGGCAGGGTGGCGAGATACGGCTTGCGGCTTTCCATGATGTCCTTCTCCTATACGCGCAAAGCAAAAAAGAACCCGCCACCGGGGGTGCCGGTGGCGGGTGTTGTTACCCGAGGGGATTGTACCCGATGGGAAAGGTTTAAGCGAAGTAGGCCACGCCGCTCTCAAAGATCGGCATGAACTTATCGCCGGGGACATGCTCGGGCACGTTGCGGTACAGGCTGTCGCCGCGACGCTCGGCATGGCCCATCTTGCCCAGGACGCGGCCGTCGGGGCTCGTGATGCCCTCGATGGCGAGTGCGGAGCCGTTGGGGTTGACGGAGAGATCCATGCTGGGCTTGCCGTCTTCGCCAACGTACTGCGTGGCGACCTGGCCGTCGGCGATCAGCTGGGCGAGTACCTCGTCGTTGGCGACAAAGCGGCCCTC
>CABTAA010000092.1 GCA_902482615.1 uncultured Collinsella sp. | reverse complement strand
CCAGGGCCTCGGTCACCGCGGCCTCGTCCTCGGGGGCGACGATCAGGCACAGGCCAACGCCCATGTTGAAGGTCTTGCATGCCTCGTTGGGCGCGAGCTCGGCCTGGCGCGACACGTAGGTGATGACGGGCGGAACGTCCCAGCCCATCTCGGCACCGTTGCGGGTAACCACGGCGTCGACGTCGTCGGCAAGCGCGCGGTTGAGATTCTCGGTGATGCCGCCGCCGGTGATGTGGGCAATGGCGTGCACCGGAGCACCTCCGCGCAGCAGCTCAAGAATCGGCTTGACGTAGATGCGCGTGGGGGCCAGCAGGGCGTCGGCCAGCGATGCGCCGCCGAGTTCCTCGAGCGGACGGCTCAGCTCCTCGGCCTTAGCGGCGGCCTCGGGCGTGCCCGGCTTAATGCCGTCGACGCCAATGACCTTGCGCACGAGCGAGTAGCCGTTGGAGTGCACACCAGTGGAAGGCAGACCCAGAATCACGTCGCCCGGGCGGACGTTCGCGGGGTCGAGCATCTTGGGACGGTCGACGACGCCCACGGTAAATCCGGCAAGGTCGTAGTCGGCAGGAGCCATAACGCCCGGGTGCTCGGCCATCTCGCCGCCCACGAGCGCGCAGCCCGCGAGCTTGCAGCCGTCGGCCACGCCCTTGATGATCTTTGCCATGTGCTCGGCCTCGATGTGACCAATGGCAACGTAGTCCAGGAAGAACAGCGGCTCGGCGCCCGAAGCCAGAATGTCGTTGACGCACATAGCGACCAGGTCCTGGCCCACCGTCTCGTGGCGATCCATGATCTGGGCGAGCACGAGCTTGGTGCCCACGCCGTCGGTACCGCTAATCAGGATCGGGTCTTCCATATCCTTAAGCGCGGCGGCCGAGAACAGGCCACCGAAGCCGCCGATGCCGCCGATAACCTCGGGGCGGTTGGTGTCCTTGACCATCTGCTTAATAGCGTCTACGGCGCGGCCGCCCTCGGCGGTATCGACGCCGGCGTCCTCGTACGTCACATGCTTGCTGTCGCTCATCTGAGCCTTCCTCTCCCACTACCGTCCGCCGCGCGGGCGCCAAACGGTGCTCATAGTTGCGTTCATTTCGGCGCGCGCCATAACAACGCGCGCCGCTCAATCAACAAAACAGCAGGTAAAACCTATCAAAATAAACCTGTCCCTACATGGCAGGTTTTAGGCCTCTCCGTGCTCCTCTTCCCAGCTGCGGTCGTCGTATTTCTCGACCACGGCGTCGTCGTCAACGTGCAGCGGCTTGTCCAGGTTGCGGGGCTTAAAGCCCTCCATGAACTTGTCGCGGCCAAAGCTCTCGGGAATCGCCACGGGGTAGCGGCCGGTAAAGCACGCATCGCAGTAACCGCCCTTGGGCATGACCTTAAGCAGGCCCTCGACCGAAAGGAAGGCCAGCGAATCGGCGCCGATATACTCGCAAATCTCATCGACCGTCTTGTTGGCGCTGATGAGCTGCGACTGTACGTCGGTATCGATGCCGTAGAAGCACGGCCAGATGACCTCGGGCGAGTTGATGCGGATATGAATCTCCTTGGCGCCAGCGTTGCGTAGCATCTTGACGAGCTGCACCATGGTGGTGCCGCGCACGATGGAGTCGTCGATGACGACCAAGCGCTTGCCCTCGATGTTGTCGCGCAGCGGGTTGAGTTTCATACGCACGCCCATGGCGCGCAGCTCCTGCGTAGGCTCGATAAACGTACGGCCCACATAGCGATTCTTGATAAGGCCCTCGCCAAAAGGAATGCCGCTCTCGTGCGAATAACCTTCCGCGGGCGGCAGGCCGGAGTCGGGCACGCCGATGACCAGGTCGGCCTCGACGGGCTCCTCATGTGCCAACTGACGACCCATGTCATAACGGCAGGCGTAGACGCTCTTGCCATTCATGATGGAGTCGGGGCGGGCAAAGTAGACCTGCTCAAAGATGCAGTTTGCGGGCTCTTCGGCTGCAGGCACGCCCTGCTCGGATACCAGACCCTCGGCGCTGATGCGCAAAATCTCGCCGGGACGAACGTCACGGACGTACTCGGCACCCACGATGTCGAGTGCGCAGGTCTCGGAAGCAACGACCCAGCCGCCGGCGCGCGTGACACGGACGGCGGAGTCGACCGTCGCGGCGCCGTCCTGCGACGGCAGCTGCGAAACGGATGCGGCATCGGCCTGGTCCAGGCCCTCGTCCACCAGCTTGCCCAGCACGAGCGGGCGAATGCCGTGCGGATCGCGGAATGCGTAGAGTGCCTGCTCGTTGATGAGCGTCATGGCGTAGCCGCCGCGCACGAGCTCCATGGTCTTGCGAATGCCCTCGCGCAGATGGCCTGTACGCTGAGTAAAGTAGCCGATAAGCTTAGTCGCGACCTCGGAATCCGAATTGGAAAGGAACGGCACGCCCAGCTCGATCAGCTGGCGGCGCAGCTCGTCGGTGTTGACGAGGGTACCGTTGTGCGCGAGCGCGATAATGACGCTGTTGATGGTAGAAAGATGCGGCTGCGAGGCTTCCCAGCTCTTGGCACCGGCAGTGCCATAGCGCACGTGGCCCACGGCCAGCTGGCCGGAGAGCGTCGACAAGTCGGCGTTGGAGAACACGCGATCGAGCAGTCCCAGGTCTTTGCGAACCATAACCGTGCCGCCATCACCCACGGCGATTCCCGCCGATTCCTGGCCGCGATGCTGCAGCGCGCGCAGACCAAAGTACGTCAGTCGGGCCACATCGCGATCGGGTGCCCACACACCAAAAATGCCGCATTCCTCATGCAGCTGGTCGGAGTCCGGATCATACGTCGACATGGTCTTCACCTGTCCCGCGGCACGCTCGGCCGCGCGGATGGTTTCTTGAGACATGGCATCCCCTCAGAGCCTCGTTATTTGGCGTTACCTGCCCTATTATACGCACGGCAAGACAAGCACTCCCGCGCATGAACAGCGCTTTTTAAAAGCCCACCGAGCTTATAATCCGTTTTGCAGCCAAACATTTTATTGGGCAACCGCCTCGGGGCCGACGATCACGCATGCTTCCGTCGCGACGCGTCTCGTCCACCGCTAGGGCTTACATTGCTGCAATTGGGTCGTTTGTCCTGTCTTTTAGCAGGTCGGCGGCGTATCCTTGTACCTACAGCAAAACGAGAAAGGTTATGTATGGATCGAAACGAACTCGACCCCAGCGTCCCCAGCGCCACGGAGGTCAAGAAGATCCCCCTCATCATTAAGGTGTATGCCGTCCTGTGCATCCTGTCCGGTGTTGATACGCTCCCGTCGGTCGGCGCCTTTATGTGGCAGGTCATCACCGCACTCATCAACGGCAACGCCGCCGCCAAGCTCGGCGACAACACGCTCGTCGCGGTCGGACTGATTGTCGCCGGCATCATGCTCTCGGCTGCCAGTGCCGTCATCCTGATCATCTTTGGCCTGGACCTCATCAAAAACCAGCGCCGCAACGCCGCCCGTCTGTCCTATATCCTTATCGCATTGACCGTCGTCGAGCTTTTGGTTGACGTGATGCTCCAGGGCATCGGACCCTTCTTGCTTCGCCCTGCCATCCAGCTCGGCATCCTCGTCGCGCTTTCGACCACCGTCGACCCCACGCTGCGCCAGGAGCGCGAGCTGCAACGCCGCCTGCAGGAGATGCTCGATCGCGACGCCGCCGCCGAGGGCATGCTCGGGCGCGATGAAACCGGCGAAGGCTACATCAAGCTCAACTACTTCAACCTGTTCTGGGTATTCTTTGTCTGCTGCATACTCGGCCTGATCGCCGAGGACATCTGGCACATGACGGTCAACGACCCGGGCGTCTACCAGAACCGCGCCGGCATGCTGTTTGGCCCCTTCAGCCCCATCTACGGATTTGGCGCCGTGCTCATGACCATGGTGCTCAACCGCTTCTATAAAAAGAACCCCATCATCATTTTCCTGGTAAGCGCTGTGCTCGGCGCGAGCTTTGAGGTGTTCGTGGGCTGGTTTATGCAGACCTCGTTTGGCGTGGTCTCGTGGAGCTACTCGCACATGAAGCTGTTCGGCATGCCCGATCCGCTCGCCGTCCTTACCGGCGGACGTACCTGCACGGGCTTCGCCTGCCTGTGGGGCCTGGGTGGCCTCATCTGGATCAAGCTGCTGCTGCCGAGGCTGCTCAAGCTCATCAACATGATTCCGTGGAAGAGTCGCTACTCGGCTACCGTCATCTTCACCATCATTATGCTGGTCGACGGCGTCATGACGCTGCAGTCGCTCGATTATTGGTACCAGCGCGTCAACGGCACGGAGCCGGATATTCCCGTCGCGCAGTTCTACGGCAAGTACTTCGATAATGACTTTATGGAGAACCGCTTCCAGAGTATGACCATGAGTCCCAAGGATGCGACGCGCGTGTAGCGTCCACCGCGCCCAAAACGCAAAATGCCCGCCGGTATCACACGTACCGGCGGGCATTTTTATAAACGAGTCTTCTATCGACGCAAGCCTCTACGCCTCGCACTCGACCTCACTCACGCATTCGTTCTTGATGGTGCCAACGAGCGCCTGCAGCGCATCGACCACGTGTGGGCGAATGTCCCCGCCGATGAGCACGAGCATGATGTCGTCACCTACGGCAAGCTCGCCGCTTGCCAGCCACACGCGCACATAGCCGATACCCGGCATCGCGCGCGTGGCCTCGATAGCAGCCTGCACCTTCTGAGCATCGAAGCCGAACACCATGCCGCCCACCCTGCGCCCGGGAGCTACGCCATCGGTTTTGATCCCGCGGACCTCGGCCTTGGGCGTCGCACGCACCACGCCGTTATGCGTCAGATACATCCCACAGCCTGCCGCCGAAGCATCGGCCTTGGCCTCGCGCAGCCAAGCATCAACCGAAGGCATCGTTTTGCCATTCTCGAGCATCATTTCCCCTTTCACCGTCATTGAGTAGCCCATTATCTATTCCTCGACCGGCGTGAGCACCATGACGGCACGTGTGTTGCTCAGCGATAACGAACGACAGGTCACAAGCGTTACGACCTTGGTTGCCGAAGCAGCACGATCGGTGGCATCGCTCGCCACGGCAGAGGCACCGTCGAGCATCTCGGACAGGTAGTTCTTGAGCCCGTCGTCGCCCTCAAAATTGGGTGTGCGCGCCTTGGCATACGTGTCCTCGACAACTTTGGTCGCCAGTGGTCGCAGTTTATAGGTGGCGTCGCGCGTGATGTAATACACGTACTCTATGCTGTCGAACGTCACCTGATCGGTCGTGTCCGAGATCACATTGAACATCGATCCGTCGTTCATGTGGTGGCCGTAGATCGTGGTCTGCTGATCCACCATGCCCGGCGCGGTGTCATTGCTATCCAGGAAAATGGCCCCGGATGCATTGGCCGTACCGTCGAACAGCGTGTTGAGGTATTTGGAGTTGTTGTTGGTCTGCACCACGGGATAGTTGATGTTGGTGCCGGGCGCATAAATCCAACCCACAACCTCGGGATTCGTCTGGGCAAGTGCATCAAAGTCGATAATCGGCACGCCGCTGGCGTCCTTGTCGCTCACATATTGTTTTTCGATCTTTTGATACGACTCGCTCGCCTGCTTGTAGCCAATCTGGGCGTTGATAAAGATGGCGGCAGCAGCAACGATTAGGCCGATGCCAATAATGATGAGCAAGATGGGGATAACGGAGCGGCGCTTTTTGCGCGGCGGCTCGGTATAGCTCGACGGAGCAGCGCCCGACTGTTTCGTAGAACGCGATTCTTTCTTGGCCGTATCATACGACGAAGGGCGATATGCAGCCGGCGTATCCTGGCGATGATGGGACATCGGCGTTACGGGACGCGGCGCGCGCGGCTGCTGAGGAGAGGATGTCCGACCCTGCTGTGCCGCATGGGCAGCACCCGGCTTCGACGGATCGGGAATCTGAGAAGCCTTGAATCGTTTTCCCTGATAGTCGGACATGGCTCTCCTTATACTGCGGTGAAACGGCGGAACGCCTAGGCGTCGGCCATCTCCTGCTTCATCTTCTCGATAACCTTGCGGTACTCGGGGTCGCAAGCGCCCAGAATCTGCGTGGCGTAGATGGCGGCGTTCTTGGCGCCGTTGATGGCAACGCAGGCCACGGGCACGCCCGAAGGCATCTGCACCATCGACAGCAGCGAATCCATGCCGCCCAGGTCACTCGTCTTCATAGGCACGCCGATGACCGGCAGCGGCGTAAAGGCAGCCACGACACCACCCAGGTGAGCGGCCTTGCCGGCGGCGGCGATAATCACTTTGATACCGCGATCGGCAGCAGTCGAGGCCCACTCGTGGACCTTCGCCGGCGTGCGGTGTGCGCTCGCAATGACGAGCTCATAGGGCACACCAAGCGCCTCGAGCTCGGCGGTGCAGCCTTCCATAACGCCCAGATCGGACTTGGAGCCCATGATAATCCCGACAACCGGCTTTTGATCTGCCATAAACAAAGACCTCCTGTTGAGAGCGGTGACGCGGCCAATCCGCGACCCTTAACTACTGAGAGTAGTATAGCTGCTCCCGTCCCTGCGGTCTGCGGGTGCCCCGCGGCGGTCTGGTGTTTTCATCTTCACTCCGGTTGCTTCGCAAAGTCGTTCAGATGAAAACACCAGACCGCCGCGGGGCACCCTCGACCTACCGGGAATTGCCATGACGTACGTTGGCTGCAATAAAAACGTGGGATCCGCCGTTCGAACGAACGGCGGATCCCACACTCACTTTTTATTCAGCCCTAG
>CABTAA010000091.1 GCA_902482615.1 uncultured Collinsella sp. | reverse complement strand
TGGTCTCGGCCAGGCGGTCGCACAGCGCGTCTTTGGCGCGCAGGGCAGAGAAGCGCGTGTTGCGCAGCTGCTCGGTCACGCCGCGGGCGGTGATGGCGATGGTGGCTCCGGGGCGGATGATGGTCTCCCAGGCGATGTCGTAAACGCTATCGTACAGTTCATCGGCATCCTGCGCCTCAAAGCGTCCGAGTATCACGAACACGCGGCTCGCCAGGCGCGACCATAGACAGGCGCGGTAGCCTTCTTCGAGCTCGCCCTCAAACGTGGCGCGGCCTTTCAGGCGGCGGACATGCGAAAGCCCGAGGCGTTTAAGCTCATCGGCGAGTGCGGACTCAAAGCCCTCGGGGCAGCTTGCGTAAAATTCCATGGGTGACCTCTCTGGTTGCGTCGCTCCATTATATGATGGATGCTTCGTTTGCCCTTATCCTCGAAAGGAACCCATATGATTGATGCGTGCCCCGAATCCGCTGTGCTCTTTTTTGATGTAGACGGCACGCTGACGTCGTTCGATCCCGACGATATGACCGATAAGGACTTCAATGCGGTCCACCCGTCGAAGGCCGTTGTCGATGCATTTGGTCGTCTGCGCAGTGCGGGCCACCAAGCATTTATCTGCACGGGTCGTCCCTTGTGGCTGATTGCCGATGGTCTGCGTGCTTTGGAGCCTGCGGGTGTCGTTGCCATGGCGGGAGCCACGCTCGAGGTCGAGGGCCGCGTGGTACACGAGGACTGCTTTGACGAGGACGTTGTCGAGGAGCTTGCACGCCGTATGGCAGCGGCAGGGATTGAGGCCTTTTTCGAGACCAACGTTGCTACTTTTGCCCTGGAACCCGCGGGTGTTGAGCAGCCGTCTCTGATCGGCACTTCTGTGGTGCACAGCGCCGAGGAAATGCGCGTCGACGGCAGTCTGCGCGTGGGCAAGGTATGCCTCAATGTGCCCAGTTTGGCTCGCGTAGCCAACGATGACGGCTTTATCGAGCGCTATTTTGAGGCCTGCAACACCGGTGGTCAGAATCGCGAGCTGAGCCCCAAGGGCATCGACAAGGGCGTGGGCGTGGCGCGAGCGCTGGCGTTTCTGGGCCGCGAGGGAAATGCGCGCACCTTTGGCTTTGGCGATTCGGGCAACGACCTGGGCATGCTCGCTGCGGTCGAGACGGCTGTCGCCATGGGCAACGCCATGTCCGAGGTCAAGGCGGTCGCCGACTACGTGACCGACGATGTTGCACACGACGGCACCGTCACCGCCATGCGCCACTTTGGGTTGATCTAATAAATGGCCGGGTCCCCCGCAGTGGGGCGACCCGGCCATTTGAGCTATTTTGCAATATAGAGCTTGGGATGACTGCGACTGCTCTCGATCGCCGCCGTCATGATGCCCTCGTCGTCTCCATCAACGATGATGCCATCGAGGTCATCGATTTGCGCGGACTGATAAAAACTGGTCTTGTTGAACTTTCCCTGGTCAACCATCATATAGCCCTGGTTTGAGTTGGTCAGGTACATATGCTTAATCATGGCCGAGAAGTCGTGCTCGACGGTAAAGCCGTGGTCGGGGTGGAATCCGTCGGCACTGACAAACGCCTTGTCGGCATGTAGTTTGCTCATGCAGTCGAGCGTTAGTGCGCCCGCGAGATAGAGGTGGCCCTTGCGCACGGAGCCGCCCAGCAGCACTACCGAAGCATTGGGGAGATTGAAGCTGGCGTAGTTCGCGATTGCAAGATCGCCGGTGATAATGGTGATCTCATGCTTGTCCATGAGGGCTTTAGCGAAGTAAAAGCCTGTGGTGCCGATATCAATTACCAGAACATCGCCATCATCAACAAGAGTTGCTGCGGTTGCGGCGATGGCCTCCTTGGCCTCGACTTGGACATTGATGCGCTCCTCGGGATACGAGATTGCGTTGGAGCGAGAAAGCGATACCGCTCCGCCGCGTACGCGACGCAGCTTGCCTTCGGATTCCAGTGAGACGAGGTCGTGTCGTGCGGTGACTTCCGAAACCGAAAAACGGTGAACGATGTCGGATACCGAGATATTTGGTTTTTCGGCCAGCCAGTTCATAATAAATCGCTGACGCTCGGCCGGTGAAAGGTCTGAAGTAGATGCCATATGCCACTCCTTTTGAACGAAAGGCAAAAGAGGGGCCTTTCGTAATCGAAATATAACGTATCGATATGAAAAGAACAAGGCAAAATCGTATGAATCAAATGAACGGAATGGCATGTCCCGAATGCATATGTAGCAGATAGTTCGCACTTAAATAGCGTATAGAGGGGCTTGTTCTGGAGGTGCCGCCCAAAAGAAGCACGTTCACACCCGATATTCGACCGTTCACGGAAAGTTGACAATTGAGCTTTCGATAGCTTTTGAAATGATTTATAAAAGAAAACCGAAAAGCTTTTGAAACAAAGAAGAAGGCTTTCGATAGCAATAGCGTTAGATGAGAAAGGACCAAACATGGCGATCAAGGTGTTTGCCGACGGCGCTAACCTCGAGGGCATGCTTGACATGCATGACAATGGCAACGTTCAGGGCTTCACGACTAATCCTTCCCTTATGAAGGCCGGCGGCGTGACCGACTACCGCGCTTTTGCCAAGACGGTTCTTGAGCACATTACCGATGTCTCGGTTTCTTTTGAGGTTTTCGCTGATGACGAGGCTGGTATGGAGGCCGAGGCTCGCGAGATTGCAACCTGGGCAGACAACGTCTATGTTAAGATTCCGGCGCTCAACACCAAGGGCGAGTCCACTGCCGCGCTGGTCAAGCGCCTTTCTGCCGACGGCATCAAGGTGAATGTCACCACTATCTTCACGCCCGAGCAGGTCGACGAGTTCGTCGATGCCGTTTCTGCCGAGACCCCCTCTATTCTGTCCATCTTTGCCGGTCGCATTGCCGATACCGGCGTCGATCCGCTGCCCCTCATGGCGGAGTCCGTAAAGAAGGCTGCCGTTAAGCCTGCTGCCGAGGTTCTCTGGGCGTCTACGCGCGAGGTCCTCAATATCTTCCAGGCGGAGTCCGTTGGATGCCAGATCATTACGGTCCCCAATGCCATTCTTGCCAAGCGCAAGAATTTCGGGAAAGATTTGCTTGAGTACTCGCTTGATACGGTCAAGGGCTTTGCCCGCGACGTTCAGGCGCTTGGTTTTCATATCTTGCCCGAGGAGTAGGGGACGAGCATGCTGACCGATCTTCTTAAACCCGAGCTTGTTGCCTGCCACGTCGAGGCCTCCGACTGGGAGGAAGCGATCAGGGCATGCGGTAAGTTGCTCGTAGACGCTGGCAAATGCGACCAGAGCTATGTTGACGCCATGATTTCATCGGTTCACAAATTCGGCCCCTATATGGTCTTGGAAGAGGGCATCGCCATGCCCCACGCTCAGGCAGATGGTAATGTGAGCGAAGCGGGGATCTGTATCGTCACGCTTGACCCTGCCGTTGCGTTTGGACACGAGGATTTCGATCCGGTTCACGTGCTCGTGGGTATTTGCGCACCCGACCCCAAGGCTCATCTTGGCTGCTTGGCGGAGCTTTCGCAGATGTTCGAGGACGAGGACTGCGTTGCCAAGCTCAGCGCATGCGATACGCCCGAGCAGGTTTTGGAGACCATGCGTTCATTCTTTTAGGCCTTAATGGCACGGCGATGCGTCGCCGTTTTTGGATAGACGGAAAACCGTCACGTGTAGGAGAGGAAGGTTGCCATGCATATCATCACCGTATGCGGAAACGGCATCGGGTCTAGCCTGATGCTCGCTGGCAAAGTTGAGGAGCTTTGCGAGGAGGAGGGCATCAAGGCCGACGTTGAGTCAATGGACCTGAACGGTGCTTCTTCCGCAAATCCGGATCTGTTCATCACCGTTAAGGAGCTCGCCCCCGAGCTCCACGGCAACGTTGTGATCGTTCGCAGCTATGTGAACAAGAAGAAGATCCGCGAAGACGCCCTCGAGGCAATCAAGGCGGCCGCCGCTAACGCCTAAAGCGGCACGAAAAAGGGCGGTTCCCTGTGGAAGAGGGAACCGCGCCCACGTTAGAGAGAAAGGAAGCGCAGATGCAAGCCATCCTTCCCATACTTGAGTTTATCCAATCGATTCTGACCAAGCCAGCGTGGATTATGGGTCTGTTTGCCTTTGTGGGCCTTGTTGCGCTCAAGCGCCCTGCCCACAAGGTGATGACGGGAACCCTGAAGCCCATTCTTGGTTACATCATGCTGTCTGCCGGCGCTGCTGTTGTTCAGGAGAACCTTGCTCCGCTGGGTACCTTCATCGAGACCGGTTTCCACATCACCGGCGTCGTGCCCAACAACGAGGTCGTCGTTTCGATGGCTCAGAGCGTCCTCGGCGTTCAGACCATGATGATCCTGATTCTCGGCTACGTCGTGAACATTATCATTGCCCGCTTTACCAAGTTTAAGTACATCTTCCTGACGGGCCATCACAGCATGTTCATGGCTTGCCTGCTGTCTGCCGTTCTGCAGGCATCTGGCTTCCAGGATGTCCAGCTTGTCATCGTGGGCGGCATGTTCCTGGGCCTCGTGAGCGCTATGCTTCCCGCCGTTGGTCAGCGTTTCACCGAGAAGGTCACCGATGGCGATGAAATCGCCATGGGCCACTTCGGTTCACTCGCCTATTACATCTCCGCTGCAGTCGGTACGCTTTTTGCTAAGGACGCCGAGGAGAACAGCACCGAGAAGATCGAGGTCCCCGAGAAGTTCTCCTTCCTGCGCGACACCACCATCTCCACGGCTCTTACCATGGCCTTCTTCTACCTGGTTACCGCTTTCGCCGCTTACATCGCAGATCCTGCGGTCGTTACCAAGACCGCTGGCGGCGACAATGTAATCGTCTACGCCCTGAC
Organism: uncultured Collinsella sp.; assembly: GCA_902482615.1. Taxonomy (GTDB): domain Bacteria; phylum Actinomycetota; class Coriobacteriia; order Coriobacteriales; family Coriobacteriaceae; genus Collinsella. Next base: position 1,881 of record CABTAA010000091.1, on the reverse strand, counting down.
CTGTGCCCTGTCCTTCGCCGTCGGTGTCACTATCGTCTACAACGGCGTTCGTATGATCCTTGCCGACCTGGTCCCGGCTTTCCAGGGCATCTCCAACAAGCTGATCCCCGGCGCCATCCCCGCCGTCGACTGCGCCGTCTTCTTCCCCTATGCTCCCACCGCCGTCATCCTTGGCTTTGTCGCTTCCTTCATCGGTGGCGTGGTCGGTATGTTCATCGTGGGCGCTACCCTGGGCATCTTCATCATCCCGGGCATGGTTCCCCACTTCTTCTGCGGTGCTACCGCAGGCATCTACGGCAATGCTACCGGCGGCCGCAAGGGTGCAGCTCTTGGCGCTTTCGTCAACGGCCTGCTCATCACCTTTGCCCCGGCCCTGCTCCTGCCCGTTCTTGACGTCTTTGGCTTCAAGAACACTACGTTCGGCGACTTTGACTTCTCCGTCATTGGTATTACGCTCGGCCGCGCTGCCGAGGCCTTCGGTACCACCGGTGTCTACGCGATTCTCGCTGTCCTTCTGGTCGTCGCCTTCGTCCCCAACTTCATCCACACCAAGGGTGCTGTGATCAATCACGTTGAGGAAGAGTAATCCAGGCTTACGTTAAGCCCTAATCGGGCGGAGCTCCGATAACCGGCTCCTACACGGAAGCGGTGACGTCTCAAATGAGGCGTCACCGCTTTTTTTTTGGAGCGATTGTGAAAACGAGCCGGTGAGGCGCTGCTTCTGTTCCGTGAACGGAATCAAACGCAATGATCGACAAAAACGTTTTGCCGCTGGGGCGTCGATAAAAATGGTAAATCTGCAAAACCGTTCGCCGAAAAGATAAAAACCCGCAGCTCACGCCTTGATAAACGTAGGCAAAGTGTTTAGCAGTGCAACGCCCATATGCAAGCGAAAGTTTTGTTGCGGTATCTGCAAGTTTTCCCATTGGATGAGAAAAACTTGCAAGTTCGACGATGGGCAGCGGTGGTTCGTCCTTTGCTGTTACTTCCCCTGCACCATGGTGAGGGAGATCTTTTTGCGGTCGCGATCAACCTTCTCGACCCACACTTTGACCGTATCGCCGACGCGCACCACGTCGCTCGGGTGCTTGACAAAGCGGTTGGCCAGCTTGGAGATGTGCACGAGGCCGTCCTGGTGCACGCCCACGTCGACGAAGGCGCCAAAGTCCACAACGTTGCGCACCGTGCCCTTGAGCTCCATGCCGGGCTCCAGGTCGTCGATGGAAAGCGCCGAGCGGCTAAAGACCACCTCGGGCGCGTCGTCGCGCGGGTCGCGACCGGGCTTCTTGAGCTCGTTGACAATGTCGATGAGCGTGAGGGTGCCGCAGTCCAGGTCGCTTGCCAGCGCCGAGATGCTGCCCAGGCGGCGCTCGATGTCGGGCACGCCGCCGCGGCTGAGCTCACTGGCTTTAACGCCTGCGCGCTCCAGGACGGCCGTGGCTACCTCGTAGCTCTCGGGGTGGACGCTTGTCGCGTCGAGCGGGTTCTTGCCACCGCTGATGCGCAGGAAGCCCGCGGCGTTGAGATATGCCTTGGGTCCCAGTTTGGGGACCTTCTTGAGCTGGCGGCGATCGGTAAAGGCGCCGTTTTCCTCGCGGTAGGCCACGATGTTTTTGGCCACGCTCGGCGTAATGCCCGACACGTAGCCCAACAGGCTCGCGCTCGCGGTGTTCACGTCGACGCCCACGCGGTTGACGACGTCCTCCACCACGTGGCCCAGGGTGCGTGAAAGCTCGGTCTGGTCAAGGTCGTGCTGGTACTGGCCAACGCCAATGGACTGGGGCGGGATCTTGACGAGCTCTGCCAGCGGGTCCTGCAGGCGGCGGCCCAGGCTCATGGCGCCACGCACGGTGACGTCCAGGTCGGGATACTCCTGGCTGG
>CABTAA010000090.1 GCA_902482615.1 uncultured Collinsella sp. | reverse complement strand
ACCAGTGACGCCACGGGTATGAACCGTGTGCTCTAACCAACTGAGCTACACCGCCGGATGGAGCCTGCAACCAGACTTGAACTGGTGACCTCTTCGTTACCAACGAAGTGCTCTACCGACTGAGCTATACAGGCACTTGACGGGTGGGAGCTATAGGATTCGAACCTATGTAGGCAGAGCCAACGGGTTTACAGCCCGTCCCCATTAACCACTCGGGCAAACTCCCAATCGTTCAAGTATCCGCAGGTCCTTTGGTCTTTTGGACCGCCGCCCCCGCGAACGAAAAAGATAATACGATGCAACCTCGGGGGCTGTCAACGAAAACCTCTAGATACACGGCCCCGGGCGTATCTATATATCTTTGACCTGCGGTTTTACTGAGTTTGGATATGAAGTACGATGGATTTGGCTACGCTGGTGACATTTCCCGAGGGAACACTTTGTCACGGTGGAGTACATCTGCAGCATCGACCTTCGATACCGACCCTCTTGCACTATTACATAGGTCACGATCGTGCTTCCACGGCACGTTCAAGCATGGATAATCTCCCGCTTTTAGCGCGGCTCTAAGCCCAAAGCGGAGATTATCCACGCTCATTCTCCAGACGGGAGAACTATAGAGCCGCTACTGCTCGGGCCAGACCAAAGTAGACCCATAGAACGGCTCCCCCTTGGTGCAGGGGTAGCGACTCAAGTAACACGACGATAGCAAGTCGAAGAAATAGGTCATGGCGTATTTCGAATAAACGCCGAGTCGGTCAATTCCGTTTCCCGCATTACCAAGACGATATACACGGTCAAAAGACCTCGATTTGTCATCGTTGCTAAACGCAGTAATTAGAATCTTCCTGCCCGAACGGCAATCAAGATACTCACGCGCCTGGGACGCAAATAGCCCGGAGACCGATACGAGAATTATCAATGACTGCGAAGCGTCTCCCATGTTTTTCAATTCCGCGACGTTAGCCCCAGCAACTATGCGAACTATCTTGCCCGCATAAAACATTTCCTGCTGAAATCGTACGAGATTGGCGCTCACATTATTGGTGCACCAGATTTCAACGTTTTTATGGCCATCAATTTCGTCGGCAAGGTGCTTAATAGCGATATCGGACACGCCGCTTTCAACCTCAGCGAACATCTCGATCATGCGAACGTCGAGCTCTGCCCTGTACTCCTCGTAGCCAAATTCCTCCTCTCGATGGCTTAAGTCGCTTGGAAAGACTGATTGAGTAAATGATTCTTTCAAATCGCTAAGAGACTGGTAGCCCAATCGATTGCAGAAACGACGAACAGCGGAACGGGTCACGAATGCATCGCGGGTTATTGTGGCAACATTGATTTCGCTCGAACGCCTAATGTGAGCGATGAGATATCGAGCGATGGCGGCATCGTTTGACCCAAACTCGCTGTTGATGATGGAGCTAATGCGATTGAGCACATCGAAGTCATTGATATTCACGTGATCCCTCTTTCCGCTCTCCTCGAAATCATAGTTCATTTATTGAATCAAACAGCTTTGGTCGTTCTCCTATGATTCAAATCAGTTGACGTCATCTTAATCGTAATTCCGCCACACGTATCCACCGTGTTGAATGATGGAAAGGGGATTCATGGGCAACGTGAACAACATCCCGTTTCTCTGGGGTTCCGCCACGGCGTCTTATCAGTGCGAGGGTGCCTGGAACGAAGACGGCAAAGGCCTTGGCGAGTGGGATTTCTTTAACCACACAAGCAATAAGAACATCAACCATGTTGACGGTGATGTATCTTGCGACTTCTACCATCGCTATGAAGAAGATATCCGCATGATGAAAGAAGGCGGACAAAACACCTATCGCTTCTCTCTTTCATGGAGTCGAATCATCCCCACGGGTATCGGTGAAGTGAATGAAAAGGGTATCGATTTTTATAATCGGGTCATTGATTGCTGCCTCGAAAATGGCATAGAGCCCAACGTTACGCTGTTCCATTACGATCTGCCATTCACGCTTGCTTGCAAAGGCGGATGGCTGAACAACGATATGGCAGAGTGGTTCTGCAAATACGCCAAGATTTGCTTTGAGCGCTTTGGAGACCGCGTCAAAATCTGGGCTACCGTTAACGAGCCGCATTTCTACAGCTGCTGCGTAAACATGTTGGGCAACTATCCCCCCAATCGATCGCTCGACGTTCAGTCGTACATGCAGTTTCAATACAACCTGATGCGCGCAAGCGCACTCGCAGTCCGAGCATATCGTCAAATGGGCTACGACGGCATCATCGGCGCCGTCCACGATGGCGGCGTTGTCGAACTCGACCCGGCAACCGAGCACCCTGATGACGTATTTCGATACGCAGACTTTTTCGCCAATCGCATGATTCTGGCACCAGCGCTTCAAGGTCAACTACCGCCAGAAATGGACGAAATCCTTGAAAAACTTGGCGTCTCGCTCTATCGATCCCCAAATGACGTAGAAGAATTCAGAGACGGTAAAGTCGATTTTATTGGACTCAACGTGTATTGCCGAGAGTATGTAACCGACTGGCACGGTGGAGAGCTTGCCGTTTCGGTGAACAATAAGGGCGGTTCGAGCAAAAAGGTCGAAGGAAAATGCATTGCGCCCTTGTTTGAAAGCGCCCGCGACAGCAATGTTCCCCGCAATAAATGGGGCCGTGAAATACTCCCAAGTTGCATGTATTCAACCATCATGGATGTCCACGAGCGCTATGACGCGCCCCGCATCTTTATTACGGAAAACGGACATGGCGCCTATGAGCAACCAGACGCAGACGGAATGATCCACGATGATGACCGCATTGAGATTCTGGGCCAGTTCATCGAGCACATGATGAGGGCTAAGCGCGACGGCGCGCGCGTTGAGGGCTACTACCTCTGGTCGACGATGGATCTGTATAGCTGGATCAACGGCTACGAAAAACGATACGGACTTGTCCATATCGACTTCGAGAACAATCTGGAGCGCACCCCAAAAAAGAGCTGGTATTGGTACCGAGACCTTATCTCGAAATATCAGGAGCAGGAAGGCTAGGAGAAAGAGATGAAATATCAGGCAATGTCCGAAACAGTCCTAAAGGCTGTTGGCGGCAAAGAGAACATTACATCGGTAACTCATTGTGCGACGCGCCTTCGCATCGACGCACGAGACACCTCGATCATCGATCTCCAGCTCGCCAAATCGGCCGATCAGGCGCTCGGGGCAGTAGTCAACGGTGGCCAGCTTCAGGTGATCATCGGCCCCAACGTCACCGAGGCTTACAACGACTTCCTCGACTTCGCGGGAATCGAAGTCGGCGGTGGCACGGTTGCCGACGATGCCCAAACCGCCAAAGACCTTGCAGAAGGCATTAAAAGCGGTAACACCGCCATGGGCTTGATTGAGAAATTCGGGAACGTCTCTGCACAGATATTCATGCCCATCGTCCCGGCGCTCATCGTTGGCGGACTCATTCTTTCGATCAAGAATCTCCTGGTCAATTATTGCGGATTGAGCACCGATAGCGGAACCGCCCAGGTTCTGCTGGCGATCTTCAGCGCCTCATTTAGCTTCCTGCCCGTTTACCTCGGCTATCAGCTCGCCGCCGTCATGAAGATGCAGCCTATCATGGGTGCACTGCTGGGTGCAATCATGATTAGCTCGTCTATTAGCGGTGCTGAGGGTCTCGACTTTCTTGGCATCCCCATCCCGACGAATGACTACTCGAGCACGGTAGTGCCAATCGTACTGGGCGTTGTGTTCATGTACTTTGTTGATCGCGGTCTTCAGAAAATCATCCCCGACGTTACCAAACTGTTCTTGAAGCCGCTACTCACCATGTTCATCGTCGTGCCTGTTGAGCTGATTATCCTCGGCCCCGCCGGCAGCATGATGGGCTACGCGCTGAGTGATGCCGCCACGTGGCTCATGGATAACGTGGCATTTATCGCTACTCCAATCCTTGCAGCCCTTAACCCCTATTTTGTCATGCTCGGTCTTGATAAGGCCTACATCGCGATTGAAGTTACGAGCTTGGCGCAGCTCGGCTGGGCGCCCATCATCTTTGGATTCATCTCGAACCTCTGCATTGGCGGCACGAGCCTCGCCCTGGCAACTGCCATGAAGGGAAACAAGGAGAAGAGGGGTATGGTCACTACGGTTGCCGTCACTGCACTCTGTGGCGTAACCGAGCCCGCGTTCTACGGTTGCCTCATCGAGCGTCCCCGCCTGCTTGTCGGCACGGCAATCGGCGCGCTCTGCGCTGGACTCCCTGCAGGCATCTTTGTTCTGAAAGAGTATGTTGCGGGAGCATGCCCTGGCCTTCTTTCAGCACTCATCTTTATCGCTCCCGATGGGTCCATGGGCAACTTCGTGCTGGCATGCGTTGTCGCCATCATCGCCATCGTCGTCTCCTTCATCGCTGCACGCGTGATCATCAAGAAGAACCCCAGCTATATTGAGTAGATGCCCGCTGTTTGCATTGGGGACATCCTCGGCAGACCATTAGCAAGACCCCAAGAAGTCCCTTAGGAGCTCGATTAATCCATTCGGATTCCTGAGGCACAAACGACCCCGATTTCATTGTGGAATCGGGGTCGTTGTTTCTAAAGCCGTCGATAGACAATCGGTGTTTACCTTAGCTCCCTATCCAAGTTAATTATCCACGCTCGTTCTCCGGTCGGGTGATTTTCTTCGCTCGCGTGTCCAGAAATCCACGCTCGAGCAGGACATCCAGGTCCGCACCCGCCCTCGTCTCGATCTGTAACAGCAAGAGGCCTATTCCGCTTCTACATGTTACAGATCAAGATATTCCTAAAACACCCTAAGTTTCATCTCAATCTGTAACAGTTAGGAGGATTTCCGGCCCACTCGTGTTACAGATCGAGACAAACCTGAAGCTTGGTTGGCGCCAAACACGCTGACTTATCGACATAAATAGAAACGGGCCCTGCCCCACAAGGGAACAGAGCCCGAAACTCTCATGGAGCCAGTGACAGGAATCGAACCTGCAACCCACTGATTACAAATCAGTTGCGCTACCGTTGCGCCACACTGGCACACTTGGCGCTTTCGCGCGAAGCCTGTTAAGAATAAAGGAATTGCGGACGAGGCGCAACAGGCCCTTCACCCGACCACATCTCAAAACTATTCGCCAGAACGAATAGTTTTATCCGTTCGCCAAAACCAAAAACTATTCGTTTTGGCAACGGCAACCCACAGTCCGTTGATTACAAATCAACGGGCCGGCCAATTGGGAAACGGGTCTCTATGGATAATCCCCTACCGTCCGCGCAACGCCTTGAGCTTGGCCAGGGCATCGGGACTCAGGCGACTGCCCAGAGTCATCTTGATTTGTGGAGCTTCCTCTGCCTCGTGAACGTCGTTATCGATCTGTTTGATCTCGTCCACCAGCATACGGCTCGAGATGCGCGTGACGCCCTTGCCCATGACGACGGCCTGTATTGTGCCGTCACTCGATACCACGGAGCACGCGCGGCCTTCCTCGCGCGCCTCGATGCAGAGCTTCTGCACCACGGTATCGGCAGAGACGCCCGTCGGCGAAAACTCGATGCGCACACCGCGGGCCGGCAGGTTGGGGCGCTCGTTGGAGATATTGCCCGCGCCGTCGAACACGATCACGGCTTCGTAACGGCCCTGGGCAAACGCCGCTACGTCATTAATGAGCGCAGTTCGGGCCATGTCGTGGACATCGCTGGAATACGGATCGTCGGAATGGTCATACACGAGCTTTTCGTAGCGCAGCGTGCAGTGGATCACGTTGTAACCGTCGACCACCAGCAGCTCGGGCTTGTTGGAGTGCACCGTCGAGACTGGGTCGGCGATGGCCTGCGCAAACGCATTGCCGCCCACGCCATAGGTCGCGGCCGAAACAATCGGCTTGGCCGAGCCCTCGCCAAAGCGCTTGGCCTTGGACTTGGCACGGTTTTTCTTGGACATGCGCTACTCCTCCCCCATGAGCTCGCCGGCGTTGCGACGCAGCCACTCAAAGCACAGCGCCGTGGTCGCCTGGGCAACATTGAGGCTCTCGGTCATGCCGCGCTGGGGAAGCTTGGTCAAAAAGTCGCATTTCTCGAGCACCAGACGCGAGATGCCGTCGCCCTCGGAGCCCATGACGAGCGCCACGCGACCTTCGAAGGGAGCATCCCAGCAACTGCCTTTGGCGTGCTCGGAGGCACCGCCCACCCAAAAACCAGCGGCCTTGAGGTCGTCGAGTGCACGGGCGATATTGGGAACCTGCGCGATAGGCAGATGCATGACGGCGCCGGCTGAGGTCTTGTAGCTGCCCACGGTCACGCCGGCGGCACGCTTGTTGGCGATGATGACGCCGGCCGCGCCCACAACCTCGGCGGAGCGCACGATGGCACCAAAGTTGCCGTCGTCAGTCACATGGTCGAGCACCACGACAAGTGCCGGGCCCTCGCCTGCGCGGTCGAGAATATCGACGACATCGGCATAGGGGAAGTTGCCAACCTCGAGCGCGATGCCCTGGTGAGCGCCATGGCTCGACAGTGCGTCGAGCTGCGCGCGCGGCACATACTTAATGCGGACGCCCGCGGCGTTGAGGTCATCGACCAGACGCGACAGGGCGGCATCGCGCTCCCCGCCCTCGGCAATGAGCGCGCACTTGATGGGAAAACCAGTGCGCAGCGCCTCGGCGGCAGCACGACGACCTTCGATAAACTCGCCCTTGGGAGCCTGAACGTTGTCGCGGTTGCGATCGCGCTGCGGACGTGCGGCCTGAGTGCGATCAC
>CABTAA010000089.1 GCA_902482615.1 uncultured Collinsella sp. | reverse complement strand
GGCCATCCTCACGCACGTTCGTGATGCCTACAACTTGGCCATCGGCGAGCGTACGGCAGAGGACATCAAGATCAAGGTCGGCTCCGCCGTGCCGCTCAAGGACGAGCTCGACGTCGAGGTCAACGGCCGCGACGTGATCACCGGTCTGCCCAAGACCGTGCGCATCGAGAGCGAGGAGATTCGTCGCGCGCTCAACAAGCCGCTCGACGAGATGGCCAAGGCCGTCAAGGACGCACTCGACGCTACGCCTCCCGATCTTGCCTCGGACCTTATGTACTACGGAATTTTGTTGACTGGTGGCGGCGCGCTGCTGCGCGGTCTCGACGTGCGCCTGCGCGATGAGACCGGTGTTTCGGTCAACGTCAGCCCCACGGCGCTCGATAACGTCGTTAACGGCTGTGCCCGCGTGCTCGAGGCCAATGCGTTTGATGGCGGCTTCGTCCAGACCAATGCTTAATTTCCAAAAGGTGGATTCCATTTGGCACGATCTTCGGGTTTCTCCACAAATCTGAATACCAAGCGACAATCAACGGGTATGCGCCCGTTGATTGTTTTCAGCCTGATTTCGGTGTTGCTGCTCACGTTTTACATCCGCGAGGGCGAGGCAGGGCCGATTCATGCCGTGCGTTCGGGCGTAACGACGATTACCTCGCCGGTGCGCTTTGTGGGCTCGGCCGTGGCGGCTCCCTTCAATGCGATCGGCAACGTGTTCTCTAACCTTACGGCGTCGCAGGACACGCTTGACGAGCTTAAGAAGCAAAACGAGGAACTGACCTCTAAGGTTGCTGAGCTCTCCGAGGCTCAAAAGACCGCCGAGCGTCTGGAGGGGCTGGTCGGCCTGCAGTCGACCTATAACCTCAAATCGACCGCTGCTCGTATCGTTGGTGCCTCTGGCGATGCCTGGACCTCGACCGTTACCATCGACAAGGGCTCTGCCGACGGCCTTACCATCAACATGCCCGTGACGAGTTCTGCCGGTGTTATCGGCCAGATTATCGAGGTATCGGCCAAAACGTCGACCGTGCGCTTGATTAGCGACGAGAACTCGGGCGTGTCCGCCATGGTGCAGGACACGCGCGCCCAGGGCATGCTGCAGGGTCAGGCTGACGGCACGCTGCGTCTTGAGTACGTGAGCGTCGACTCCGATGTTAAGGTTGGCGACATCATCGTGACCTCGGGTATCGGTGGCGTGTTCCCCAAGGGCCTTCCGCTCGGCACCGTCTCGTCGGTCGAGAAATCGGCAAACGATGTGTACTACACCATTGTGGTGCGCGCCCAGACCACGGCCGAGAACAACGAGGAAGTGCTGGTCATCACCTCGCTGACCGACGAACAGTCGGCCTCGGATGAGGACGTGAGCACGGCCAACAGCACGCCGCAGGGAACGTCGCGCGACGCTGCGACCAAGACGAAGGACGAGAGTTCGGATGACAGTTCCGACACGTCCGAGACGACCGATTCCGGCTCGAGCGAATAGGGGGGCATGTCCATGGATCTACACGAGCAGGGGATGAGCTCCCGCACGTTTGTGATCGCCGCCATTGTGTGCGTGCTGCTGCAGGCAGGCCTGGCACCGCAGATCTCCATTGCGGGCGGTCGCGTCAACTTCATGATTATCCTGGTGTGCCTAAGCGTGTTCTCGGGCGACCCGACCCGTGCCGTCGTGTGCGGTTTTTGCAGCGGCTTGTTTTATGCCCTGTCCGCTGCCGTGCCGGTGGGCGTTATGTCGCTCCTGCTGACCGTGGGCTCTTTTGCCCTGGTGCACAGCGCCGTCGGTCAGACGGGCGGTACCCCGAGTGCGCGCGGCATCACCGTGGGCGCCTTTGCGCTCGTCATTAATGTGATCTACAGCATCATCTTGCTGTTTATGGGTTTGGAGACGAGCTTTGTCGTGGCGATCTTTGGACATGCGTTGCCGTCTTCGATCCTGACGGGTCTGGTTGCCATTCCGTTTTTGATGTCCGGCGTCGTGCCGCAGTCCGGCTATGGATTCTCCGCACGTGGCGGACGCCAGACGGGTATGCGCTTTAAGCCCAAGACCCGCAAGCTCAAATAGGGGAGGCCCGTAGATGTCTTCCCAGATGACGGTTATTATCGCCGGTATCGTGCTGGTTGTGGCCATCGTGGTCGCGCTGGTTATCATGCGTCGTGGCGATTCCCGTTTTACCTACGATACGCAACATGGAACGGCCCCGCGCGCCACCGAGGGCGAGGGCAATACCGCGGTGACCGCCTTTAAGGGCCGCTTTTCCATCCTCACCACGGGTGTGGGCGCGATGTTTGCGGCGCTCGCCGTCAAGCTGTGGGGCATGCAGATGGTCTCGTCGGACTATTACGAGAAGCAGGCTAATAGCAATCAGACTCGCACCGTTACCACACCCGCTGTGCGCGGCCGCATCCTCGACCGCAATGGCGTGGCGCTTGTCCAGAACCGTCCCTCACTTACTGTCGTGGCCTACCGCGACCTTGCCGAGGATGAGGTTCTGGTTCGCCATCTTGCCAACGTGCTTGGAATGCCTTACGTGGCGGTCCTTCGCAATATTCAGGACAATACAGAGGGCGCTCAGAGCCTGCATACCATCGCGACGGACGTCCGTCGCTCCACGGTTGCCTATATCAAGGAACACGCCGGCGAGTTCCCGGGCGTCAAGATTGCCGAGCGTACCGAGCGTCAGTATCCATATGGCGAGACGGCATGCCATATCTTGGGCTATACCGGCACCATTACCTCCGAGCAGCTTGAGGCCCAGAATAAGAAAACCTCTGGCGATGATGATGCTTCTGCTGGCAAGATTACGTACCAGTCGGGCGATATCGTGGGCCAGGCGGGCGTTGAGAGCTACTACGAAAACCTGCTGCAGGGTATTCGTGGCGAGCAGACCGTCAAGGTCGATGCCTCGGGCAATGTGACCGGTCAGGCCGGCGCCGTGCCCGCGAAGGCCGGCTCCGACATTAAGCTCACGCTCGACCTTAAGATCCAACAGGCCTGTGAGACGGCGCTGGCGAGCGCTATCGAGCTTGCCAAGACCACTGGCTACAGCAATGCCGGCAACGGCGCTGTGGTGTGTCTCGATCCCAACAATGGCGAGATCCTGGGCATGGCGAGCCAGCCCAAGTTCGATCCGTCCGTCTTTATCGGCGGCGTCTCAAATGACGTGTGGACCGAGCTCAATGATGACAAGGGTTCGCACCCGCTGCTCAACCGCGCCATTAGCGGACAGTACATGTCGGCCTCGACCATCAAGCCGCTCTCGGCACTGGCCGGTCTTGAGTTTGGAACCTACACTTCAACGCAGACAACCAACTGCACGGGTTATTGGACGGGTCTGGGCAAGGCTTGGGGCAAGCGCTGCTGGCTGACGTCTGGCCACGGCACCATGACGCTGCAGTCGGGTATCGCCAACTCGTGCGACCCCGTCTTCTACGACATGGGCAAGGCGTTCTTTTATGACGAGCAACATCCCGAGGGCCTGCAGGAGGTCTTTCGTCGCTGGGGCCTAGGCAAGACCTGCGGTATCGATCTGCCGAGTGAGGGCGCGGGTCGTATTCCCGATGCCGAGTGGAAAGAGTCATACTTCACCGACGCCTCTGCCGAGGACCGCAAGTGGAATGCCGGCGATATGACCAACATTGCCATCGGCCAGGGCGACATCCTGGTGACGCCCCTGCAGATGGCGTGCGCCTATATGGGTCTTGCCAACGGCGGCAAACAGTACGTGCCTCACGTATTTTTGTCTGCCGTGTCGCGCGATGGCGACGGCGATGCCTATAAGTACAATGGCAAGGGCAAGAAGAAGCGCCTGGAGGCCAAGATCAACAGCGATTCGGATTTGGCTCTTGTTCGCAACGGCATGCACGACGTGATTTACACGGCATCGACGTCCCTGGCGGCGCACTTTGGCACCCTGACGCCGCAGGTATACGGCAAGTCGGGCACGGGCGAGAAAAGTGGCGAGGACGAATACGCGTGGTTCTGCGCCTATGCACCGGCCGATGATCCCAAGTATGTCATCGCTACCGTCCTGGAGCAGGGCGGCGGTGGCTCAGATACCGCGATGCATGTCGTGCGCGACGTGCTCGGCGTGATTTATGACGAGCCCGATACCTCTTCGGCCTCGGGCGATTCTTCGGTTCGATAGGAGGTTGCGATGGATTTTTCTCCGGCGGATCTGTTCCGTTCAACCAAGACCGGCTCTCGCAGCAGCCTGGACCGCGTCAACAAGCAACTTTCGGCCTCGCGCGGCACGTTTCGCCAAAAGGTGCATATCGGTGTGCTCGTGGCTACTGTGGCGCTCGTCGCCTACGGTGCCATCATTATCTGGTCGGCTTCGCAGTTTAAGGCCGATGCTTCGTTCTCGCGCCATCTGCTGGGAATTGGCATCGGAGCGGTGCTGGCGGTGCTCGTCTGGCGAACCGACCTGCGCGGTATTTCCAATTTCTCGACGGCGTTGCTCGTCATCGACCTGATCGTGATCCTCTCGCCCAAGATTCCGGGTCTGTCCTATACGGGCGGTCTGGGCATGACGGGCTGGATCAAGATTCCCGGTATCGGCTTGACATTCCAGCCGGTTGAGCTTGCCAAGCTCATCACCATCTTCTTTATTGCTACGCTTGGCTCGCAGTATAACGGTCGCATCGATACCGTTCGCGACTACGTCAAGCTCTGCGGCATGCTGTCCATTCCGTTTTTGGCCGTCGTTGCCATGGGCGACCTGGGATCGGGCCTGGTCGTGCTGGTTTCTGGCGCTATCGTCATCTGTATGAGCGGTGCACGCCGCGAATGGGTGCTGTCGACCCTGGCCCTGCTTGTGGGCCTGGTGGCCCTCGTTCTGGCGCTTGATTCGGTCTTTGATTCGTTGCTCGGCCATGATGTGCTCATCAAGCAGTATCAGATGAACCGTCTGACGGTCTTTATCGACCCCGATAATGCCGATTCGGACGATGCCTACAACCTGCAGCAGTCGCTTATCGCCGTTGGCTCGGGCGGCTTCTTTGGTAAGGGCCTGGGGCATGCGACGCAGTCGGCCGGCGGCTTTCTGCCTGAGTTCCACACCGACTTCGTCTTCGCCTTCCTGTCCGAGACCTTTGGCTTTTGCGGTTCCTTTTTGCTCCTGTGCCTCTACGTGCTGCTGATCTTTTCGACGATTCGCGTCGCCTTTAAGTGCGAGTCGCTGTTTTTGCGTCTTTCGTGTGTGGGCATCGTTGGCATGTGGGCGTTCCAGACTTTCGAAAACATCGGCATGTGCATCGGCATGATGCCGATTACCGGTATTCCGCTACCGTTTATTAGCTTCGGTTCGTCTTCGATGATGATTCAGCTGCTGACGGTGGGTATCGTACAATCCATATGGCGGCATCGTTCGAGCGCCGCGTAACCGCTGGAGGGGTTTGCTATGAAAATTCCCGTAGATAAGCTGACCCGCGCTTTTAAGATGGGCGCGTCCGTTAAGAAGGATTCCGATACGCCGGTGCGCGTCTCGGTCTATCTGGATTCGTCCGCCTCGCGCTTTCTGGCCGAGACGGTGCGTGACGCCTTTGTGCCGCAGACGACCTCGGGCATTGTGCGCGTCGAGCGTCTGGGGGAGGAGCGAATTGCTCCAAAGACCGATACCGATGTGGTGCTGGTGCTCTCGTGTGGTTCCGACCGCTTGGAGAGTGCCGTGCAGGAGCTCGTGATCGCCGGCGCGCCCGTGTGCGTGCTTGCCGAGTCTGCTGTGGAGGTGCCGTTTATCGAGGAGTCCACGCCCATGCTCGGCATGGTAGCGGCAACCGATAAGACGTATCTGCTCGAGACGCTTGCCCGCTGGATTCTCGATCGCACCGACAAGGAAACGGCTTTTGCGGCGAACTTTGCCTTCATGCGCATCGCGGCGGCCAACCGTATCATCACCTCGTGCGCGCTCACCAATATGGCGACCGGTGCGCTGGCGTTTTTGCCGGGCGCCGATTATCCCGTTATGGCGCTGGCGCAGGTGGGCATGCTCTTTGAGCTCGCTGCCGTCTTTGGACGCGGCATTAAGCCTGAGCGCGGCTACGAGGTCGCGGGCGTGCTTGCCGGCGGTCTTGTGATCCGCGCGGTCACCCGCGCACTCGTCAAGCAGACGCCGCATATTGGGTTTGCCGTCAAGGCGCTCACTGCCGCCGCGGGCACCTATGGCATGGGCCGTGCGCTCGTTTCGCTCTACGAGCGCGATGTCGACTACAGCCGTGCCAACGAGGTGGTCACTGCCACGTTCTCCCGCGTTCGCGATCTGTTGACCACGGTCGCGGGCGCTACCCGTCCTATGGCGTCCTATCAGGACGCATCAGATCTCGCTGCTTAGGGGTTTTCCGTTGCGCGTTGCATACCAAGATTGTTTTCATTTAATTGAGCCGCTGCTCGCCAAGGTCGAGAAGCCGAGTCGCTATATCGATCACGAGTGGGGCACGCTTTCCAAGGCCGATGCCGACTACCGTTGCTGCCTGATCTACCCGGATGTGTACGAGGTTGGTCTGCCCAACCAGGGCATCGCCATCCTCTACAACATCCTTAACCAGGCCGAGGGCATCTCCTGCGAGCGTGGCTATGTGCCGTGGCCCGATATGGGTGATGCCATGCGCGAGGCGGGTATTCCGCTGCTGTCGCTCGAGGGTGCAGCGCCGGTCGCTTCGTTTGATATCGTCGGTCTGCATGTGCCGCACGAGATGGCGGTGACGAACTTCCTCGAGGCACTCGACCTCGCTGGTATTCCGCTGTTAGCGGCTGACCGCACCGAG
>CABTAA010000088.1 GCA_902482615.1 uncultured Collinsella sp. | reverse complement strand
GGGAGCCATATTCTTATGAAGCGTCGGCGGCTATGTGTGCAAGCGCCTCAACGAGCTCCTGTGAGCTCACAGGCTTGCTCAGGTGCGCGTTCATGCCCGCCTCGCGCGAAAGCCTACGGTCGTCGGCAAAGGCGTTGGCGCTCACGGCGATAATCGGCGTGAGCGCGGCATCCTCGCGATCGAGCGCTCGAATCCGACGCGTGGCCTCAAGACCATCGATACCGGGCATCATGATGTCCATCAACACCACGTCGTACTCGTGCGGCGCGCTCGCGGCAAACATCTCGACGGCAGACTCACCATCCTTAGCATGCGTCACGACGGCGCCGGCGCGGGCGAGCGTAAACTGTGCAATCTCGGCATTCAGGTCGTTATCCTCTACGAGCAAAACGCGCAAGCCCTGGAGCGCATCGCCGTCACCCGCGTCCACGCGCACAGCCTGAGGAATCTCGGAGCGCTTGCACTTCTCAAACGGCAGACGGATGGTAAACGTCGTCCCCTGCCCCAAGATACTCGTAAAGCTCATGGTTCCGCCCATAAGCTCGACCAACTGTTTTGCGATAGGCGCGCCTAGGCCAGTTCCCGATGAAGCGCCTTCCACCTGTTGCTCCTCGCGGCAAAACGGCTCGTAGAGGCGCTGTTGGAACTCCTCGCTCATGCCAATACCGTTGTCGGCGATCGTGTATTCATAGACGGGGACGCCATCCGCCGGCTCCATCTCGCGGCACACCAGGCGAACATAGCCGCCCTGGCGGTTGTACTTGACGGCATTGCCGGCAATATTGAGCAACAAGCGCTTGAGGTGCGTCACGCTCACCCGCGCATAGGGGTGATCAAGCGTCTGCTGGTCGCAGATAATTGTCACCAGACGCTCCTCGGCCTGGCGCTCCAGAATATCGCGCACCTCATGGTTGAGGGTCGCCAAGTTTGTGGGAACAAGCTCCAGATCGACCTGCCCGCTCTCCAGGCGACTCATATCCAGGGCCTCGTTGGCAAGGTCGAGCAGCAGTCCCGATGCCGTCCAGATCTTTGAGCGGCACTCGGTCTGCTTTTGCAGATCGTCCGCATTGGCATCGCCGACCTCGACCATGCCGCGAATGCCGTTGATGGGCGTGCGCAGATCGTGGCTCATGCGGCGCAAAAACTCCGTCTTTGCCGAGTTGGCAGACGAGGCCTCATGCGCCGCCTTTGCCAGCTTGTCGCCATAGTCGCGCTCCTGCTGCAGCAAGTCCGTCAAACGTCGACGATCAGCGCGGCGGCGCGCCATCACAACAACGGCTATAACACCGCTGTAGAGCACCAGCACGCCGGCAGCAACAGCCGCGACGACCTCAAAGTAGCGCCGCGCCGAGGCATAGGTGTACACGTAGAACCCGCGCGCTTTTCCAAATGTGCCCAAATACCACTCGCCGCTGGCGTTGACCAGTCGGACTTTGCCGGGCAGGCATCGATCCTTAATACCGTCGACAATAAAGACATCCGTTGCAGGCAGATTGAATACGCCCAATATGGTGGGTTCAACGGCATTGGTCGCAACGACCTTGCCGTCGCTTTCGATCACGATATTGCCGCTATCGATGGTTTCATAGCCACCGAGCAGGCTCTGCAGTTTGAGCGTATTGCTTGCAACTGCCTTCGCGCTCTGATGCCTGACCGCGATAACGATACCCTCGCCATCTTGCCGGGTCACGCAACCAATGTCTGCAACCGAATCATCCGAAAGCGTAATGCGGGCGGTATAGGACTTAAGCGGATGGGCTGCCACCTCCAGCACGGGTGCTTCCTTGAGATACGTAGCGAGCGACTCGTAGCCCACGCCATCCGTCGAGGACTCGGACACCAAATTGCCCGATGCGTCCGTCACGATCAGTGCGCTCACGTTGAACTGGTCGGCATATTGCTCCAGCATGGCGTTATCCACCGAACCGTCGCGCTCCATATCGCGCGCCGTCTCTCCGGCGATCTCCATAACGCGAATCAGGTTTTTGGTCGTATAGGCGCTATTGAATGCATCGTAGGAAAGGCTCTGCGTCGCCACGTAATCGACAACGTCGGCAAAGCGCTGCTCGGCCTGAGCTGTCGTGTAGCCGTAGCTCATCATGCCGGCAACAACCGAGAGCGCTATCCCCAGCAGGGCGACAAGGAGCCATGCCCCTGTCGAACGATTGCCCCGCTCCTGAGCGGCGTGGTCGGGTGCATCGATCATGACAGGCCCTCCATATTCAAAAATGGCGAAGGGTCATCAAAGTACTTTGACACCAGGCGTTCCATGGTGCCATCGGCAAGCATTTCTTGGTAGGCATGGGTGAGCTTAACGTCGATGCCGCGCGTATCGTTGATATCGAAAGCGGTGCCCAAGCCAACTTCTAGCAGCGGCTCATCCAAAATGCGATACGTCACACCATAGTCTTTTTCGTAGGTGAGCAGCGAGGACTCATGCGCGGCGATGGCGTCGACCAGGCCCTCGACGAGCGCCGGGTTCAGGTATGAGCGGTCCGAAAAGCAGTAGAGCTCTTTGATCTTCGGAACGTTTTCATTTGTATGATTGAGCAAAATGTCCTCGGGCTTGGTGGTGGACTGGACCGCCACGACCTTATCCTCAAGATCGGCAAGCGTGTAGATATCGCTCTGGGGATCGACCGCGACCACCTGGCGGCTCGCAAGGTACGGGCCGGCCCAACGATACTCGTTTTCGCGACCTGTCATGCTAAAGCTGCCCATGACGCAATCGAGCTCGCCGCTCGCCAGCAGCTTTTCCTTCTTTTCCCAATCGATCAGCTGGTACTTTGGCTTGTAACCAATGCGGGCCAAAGCCTCGGTCAATATCTCGACATCCAGACCAACGATATCGCCGTACTCGTCGGTATACACAAACGGTGGATAGAGGTCGCTTCCGACGTTGAGCGTCTTAAGGTCGTCGTCTTTGGCTTGCGAGGCGTCCAGACCTTCTAATGCAGACGTCGAGGCTCCGTCATTCGACCCGGAGCAGCCAGCTATCGCTACGACAAAGACGCTCGCCACTGCAAGCGCAACAAACAACGAAATGGCAACCGAGCGACGGGATCTTTTCATCGAGCTCCATACGATCCTGTTTACAGACTTAAATGGTTAAAGATAATAGCAAACGAAACCACACGAGTGCCCAATTGTTACAGGCGCTTTACCGTGTGGGGCCTTCCAGCCGACTTGGCAGAAGGCCCCGCATGCAGTGCTCACTTACCGTGCATTAAAAACGTAGCGGTCCAGGCGGTCGCACGCCTCCCTTACGCGCGAAAGCGGCAGCGCCAGATTCACGCGAATGTGGCAGGGTCCGTGGAACGGGCGGCCGTCCTGATACCCCACGCCCACGCGTGCCCCCTCATCGAGCAACCACTGAATATCGCGGCCATGCTCTCGGCACCACTCGGTGCAGTCCAGAAACACCATGTACGTGCCCTGCGGACGTGAATAGGACACGCCCTCAAAATGCTCGTCCACGTAATTGCAGAAGTAGTCGACGTTGCCCTTGATGACCTCGTTAAGCTCATCCACCCACTCGTACCCCTGTGGCTGGTAGGCGCCGATGAGCGCGTGCATCGAGAGGACGTTCATCTCGTTGTAGTGGGTCTTGTTGGACACGGCGCATACGCGGTCGCGCAGCGTCTCGTTGTAGATGATGTGGTAGCTGCCGACGAGGCCCGCCAGGTTGCAGGGCTTGCCGGGTGCATAGAGGGCAACCGTGCGCATGCGGGCATCCTCGCTCACCGACTGCGTCGGGATATGCTTGTGCCCCGGCAGGATAATATCGGACCAAATCTCGTCCGAGATCACCACGCAATCGTGCTGGCGATAGATGTCCATGGCACGCTCGATCTCGTCGCGCTCCCATACGCGGCCGCAGGGATTGTGCGGCGAGCAGAACACCGCGGCATGGATGTGGTTTAGGGCGAGCTTTCGCTCCATGTCCCCAAAGTCCATACGCCACACGCCTTGGTCGTCGAGCTTAAGCGGGCTGTGGACAATGCGATAGCCCGCGGCCTCAATGGACTTGGTAAAGCCGATGTAGGTGGGGCTGTGGACCAGCACCGCATCGCCCGGCTGGACATACGCGCGCAGCGTCGACACGACACCGCCCAGTACGCCGTTTTCGTAGCCAATGTGCTCAGGTGCCAAGCCCTCGACGCCATTACGGCGGCCCTGCCATTCGATAATGCGGTCGAAGTACTCGGCGCGCGGGTTAAAGTAGCCAAACATGGGATGCTGAGCGCGCCGAATGATGTGCTCCTGGACCGTGGGCACCGTGGCAAAATTCATGTCGGCCACCCACATGGGAATGCGGTCGAAGCCCTCGTCGGGTGCGTTCGGAGCCATACCGGGGATCTCACCCCAAGAGTCAACGGCGATGGAGTCCATGCCGTGGCGGTCGATGATTGAAGTGAAGTCATATTTCATGCTGGACTCCCGTGCAGAGCGGAATGATTCGGTAGGCGTTATTGTCCACCAGCGTGGGCGGTTTTGGCGCGGGGTTTGGCGCTTAATTTGACGGGTGCGGACGAATGGCTGGTTAGTCTCGCGCGTCGTTGACGGCGACTACAGTTAGCTGGGTCTCATCGACCGTAAACGATATGTCGAGCCCGGCGAAAGCCAGATGATAGACGCGGTTTGGCTCATGCTTGCTGCCCGCGCGGCGCGGGTCTTGGCGTAGAACCTCGACCAAGCCGGGGAGCTTTGCGGGCGGGACCATATCCTGCAGTGCTTGCGGAAACTCAACATCGAGCTCTTGCCACGGAGCATCCTCAATCCAGCCTCCGGTCGCATCCGGGTGGCAGTCCGCAAACGGAATGTAGGGCTTAATGTCGTAGATGGGCGTGCCGTCGCGCAGGTCGGCCCCCAGCACATGGATGATGGGGCCATTGTCGGTGAGCTCGACGCGATCGAGCTTGACGCAGGTAAGCCCAATGGGATTAGGGCGAAACGGACTGCGCGTGGCAAACACGCCCACATGTGCGGCTCCGCCCAGACGCGGCGGGCGCACGGTCTTCGACCACTTGACGTTGGTGCCGGACCTGTCCTGCGACTTGGCATCGGTAGCTATATCCTTAGCCGTGCCGCCGGGCGTTCCGTTTTCGAAGCGCCACAGCAGCCACAGGTGAGAGAAGGAGTCCAGGCCCTCAACTGCTGCATTGGAGGCAAATTCCGGCTCAAAAACGATGCGTCCCTGCAGATGGGGCGCCAAAAAGCTGTTGCGTGGAATGCCAAACTTCTGCGGCAGATCGGTATGTATGTGTGCAATAGGTTCCATGCCGGTCATTGTACGGCATGGAGGTGTGGGGCGTTGCGCGCAATTCTTCGCCGCGGTCCCCCGTCGTGCAACCAACGGTTGCTTGGAAGGGCACCTGCTGCCGCGTATGCTTAAGCCATCAACCAGCAGAAAGGAGCCGCTATGGCCTTTGCAGAAAAGCTCATCGCTGTCCGTCGCGCCCATCGCCTTACCCAGGAGCAGCTCGCCGCTAAGCTCTTCGTCACACGCCAAGCCGTCAGCCGTTGGGAACGCGGCGAGGTCACACCGGGCATCGACATGATGAAGCTCATCGCCGCCGTGACCGGCGAGCCCCTGTCTCATCTGCTCGAAATGCCCGAGCACTATTGCCAGAGCTGCGGCATGATACTCACGCCCGACGACTGCGGCACCGATGCCACGGGCGCCACGACTGACCATTACTGCAAGTGGTGCTACGACCACGGCAAGTACACCTACGACACCACGATGGAGGCGATAATCGAGGACTGTGCCCCGCGGTTGGCGCAAAACACCGGCATGTCGCTCGACGAAGCCGTCTCGCTCATGGGCGCCGTCCTGCCGCAACTGGAGCGCTGGCGCACCGTGCAGGAAAACGAGGAGCGCTACGGAGCCGAAGCGCGGGCGCGCTATGGCGATGAGGCTATCGATGCAGCAAACGAAACGTTACTGGACATGGATCCCGAGACATGGAATGACATGAAAGAACTTGAACGCGCTATTCTGGGTCAGCTCTCGATTGCCACGGGCGACGGCGACCCAGAGAGCAACGAGACCCGTAAACTTGTCGCAATGCACCGTCGATGGATTGGCCTTAACTGGGGACACGAGCCCCAAGACGAAGCATACCTGGGCCTCGCCCACGGATATCTTGCCGACCAGCGCTTTATCGACTGCTACGACAAGCCCTGCGGCACCGGAGCCACGGCGTTTCTGGTCCAGGCCATCGAGTCGTCACTGGCCCGCGCATAGACCGCGGCGGCTTTGGGTATTTCAATCAAAACCGCAACCGATTGGAGACCTATGGCTACTAATCATGAGCTCGCACTATTCGTTATGACCGGCTGCCCGTACTGCATAAAGGTCAAGCGTTTCCTTGCCGATAACGGCGTGACCATTCCCGAGCGCAATATCTCGACCGACCCCGATGCCGAGCAGACGCTTATCGCCGTCGGCGGAAAACGCCAGGTTCCCTGCCTGTTCATCGACGGCAAACCGCTTTATGAGTCGAGCGACATCATCGCGTGGGTGCAGGAAAACCTACTCTAGCACGCGCGTCCCGTCCGTCCAAGGCCCCAAACCATACGGCCCAAACATGTACGCCAGCATCCAAAGTCGACATTTTTCGACATCTTTGGATGCTGGCGTACAGCTTTTTGTGGGTAGTCATCGGGGACGTTCTTAAATGACTAGTCGTTAAAAAACGTCCCCAACGACTAACTAGCCGTGGAAGCGGGCTATGGGTGCAAGTGGCTGCTCGCGAAAGACGCGCTCGACGGCGGCGCGGTATTCGTCGACCTTTTTGGTCTTGCGTACGAGCTTGTGAACGGTAGCGGGGTCGGCGAAGGAG